>JAFUKV010000005.1 GCA_017467745.1 Bacteroidaceae bacterium
ATTGTAGTTTCCTAGAAATTTATTTTATCGGAAGATGGTTGGAAAGCCTGCCTTTCAATTCCGTTTTTCATGGGAATCTGGGGTGAACTAGATCATTGGTATCACCTCTTTGTATCTTTATAATAATGGGTGGAAGCGCATTTTGCAAGATGGGATAGTAGCTAAAAATGTCGCCAAAGCATACAGACTTTGCAGAAAAGCGAAGAAACTAAATAGACGACAAAATGTGCAGTGTTTAGTAAGAAACGCGAAGAATTTATTTGTGAAATGTTTACAAAAATTTCCAAGGATAAGTAGATAATCCTACAAAGTTAAGGTCCGTATGTTGCATTGCAGTACATCGACCTGTTATAATATAAACGAAGGTTGGATGGGAGTGAAAGACAGAGCAACTACCCCCTCATATTTCCTAAATTATTTTCTTGGTGATATGTAACAAAACGAGCTTTTTTGATATATACATGGAAACTAGGCGGCGATTGTGTGGAAATCAGAAATGAGAGGAGTGATTCGGTACGTACATAGATCAAACAAAATCGTGAGTAGGAGAATACGTTTTAGAAGAAGACATATTGCGCAATTAGGAGGGACTTATATGGTGAATTTCAAAAGCATACTAAGGGTATTGCTGTCATACTAGTTTTTTCTCTTTTGTGTCCGATGCTTTTTGGTGCAACTAAACTAGAAGTATCTGCCAGTCAAGAGGATGGAATGGAGACTATACTAAGTAGCGGTGGTATGAATTTTTTCGCGTTTGACGTTGGAAATAGTTCTCAGGATGAAGTTGCAGTCGTAGCCAAATGGATGTCAGACTTTGGTTATACATCAAATGGAACATACGACAACGCTGACGGTACAGTATCTACGGCAACCATTATTGATGTTGCCAGAAATTCTGATGTCGTCTATATCAATGGACACGGTGGAGAATATGCTAACATCCAGGTGCGAAATAGCAATGGAAACATAACATCATACTTATGTGCGGATGCCTCGGTAAATCCTGGGGACACCATTACAAAATATGGAATTGGCGCGAGGTGGAAAACCGGCTCTACTACAAAGACAACATCATATTGGAACAATGGAACCAAGTGGGTAATTCTAGCTCCGTGTTCACAGTTAAACTATAACGGAGTGCAGGGTACGCATTGGAATGGGTTAACATCGGCAGAAGTATGGGCTCGGACTCGGTTAGGAGACGGACAAAGAATTCATGGGTATGTTGGTTATTATAACACTGCTCCAGGTGGAAGTACACATACCTCAAGGCTTGAAAATTTCTTTGGGTATTGTATGCATAACAATTCTCAAATTGTTGATGCTTGGGCTCAAGCACACACATTTTTGATTGGGTCTTCTGATTGGGCGGCTATTTATCATAGCGCTAATATGGATGATCGCTTTCAATCCATGTCTGCGACTACAGCGAACGGATCTGCTTATGAGATTTACTATGTTGGAAGAAATATAAGCGAACACGAAATAGATATTGCATCTGCTTCCGATTTTGCTACAACTGAAGGCATAATGGAAGGTCAAGACTGTTTACCTCAATTTAACAACATCGCTACAAAGAATTTTTCGGCAGAGGCTACACGCTCTGCGCTCAAAAACAAATTAAAGCTATCTGATAACTCAATCTTTGAGGTGGAGAATAATGGAAGGATCACATACTCTGTTGGGGAGCGGAATTGGGGCGACCACAACTTAAATTATGAGCTAACTGATTCAGAGGCCATCTTAGCCGCAGAGCAAGAGCTGGATAAACTTGGATTACTTCCTCAGGATAGCTATAGAACGGTTGTCTCGCGAATAGAACGTATTAAGCTGGATTTGTCAGGTGAACAGGAGAACGTTCAAGAAACTGTTGAGTACACTGTATCATTTTATAGAACACATAACGGGATTGATGTTCTTTCGGATCAAGAAGATGGTATTATTGTAGGCTTCAATAAAGATGGTTTAACAGAACTGAGATATATGTGGCGTAATCTATCGGTTGTCGCTAGCGATGCGCTCGGCACATCGAAAAAAATAACTTTTCAACAAGCGCAGGAAGCTTGCCAGACCGCTTTGGTAAGAGGGGAACAAATTAAAACCACAAGGGATGCCGAGGGCATAAGTAAATCTTTTTTTGTAACAACTGCTTACCTGCAGATCGATAACGCGGTTAAGCCCGTTTGGGCATTTTCGACAGATAACAGCTATGCGAACTGTATCTTTGTTGATATGTACACTGGAAATGTACTGAACGTTGTTTGAATGCTTTAAGGAGAAGATATGTATGTTGAAAAAATGGATAAGTGAGCATAAAAAATTACGTTCGTTTGTGCTGTGGGTATTGGCGCTGCTTTTGCTGGCAATCAACATCGGAATTAGTTTCAATCCCAGTGACAATGGAGGCTGTATATCTGTAACCTTTGATAAATTGCCTATGCTTCTGGCACAAAAAGCCATACTCCGTATGGGGGATAAGACGTATAGCATTACCGATGTGAAATTGGTTCATGAAATAGTCAGCGAAACAATAGTTGCAACAAACACAGATCTTCGTTATGCGGAAACAGATCGATGGATCGATATATATTGCGGTAATTTCATTGTTAGAAAAATACATTGGTTAGGTAGGCATGACACTCCCCATATGTTTATAGTGTACAACACAAGTCCGATCCATTGGATACTTTTTAGTAAGGACGGTGACGGGATTGTTTTTCCGTCTGATGGGCTGATAGCTCATTTAGAGAAGATCGTTACTACAGGGTGACGGTGCAGATTATTTTCGGTAAACCAAGGCAGCTGCATGGCAGTTTCCTTGGTTTACCGGGTTGTTTATTAAGTGCCAAACAGTGGCAAATGAAAAAGCACGGATGGCATGACCAACCGTGCTTGAAAATGCAGAAGACAAAGAAATGACCCTCGACTGGTTACCTGACCACTGTAACCGTCGAGGGTCATTTCTCCGAATTCTTGGGTTCTATCATTGGTTAACCTCGCTTTCTGCTGAGTAGACACGACTTTCCTTTCGTGGCGTTGAATTGCTTCCGTATCAATTCCTTTATTGTAGTTTCCTAGAAATTTATTTTATCGGAAGAGGGGTGGAAAGCCTGTCTTTCGATTCCGTTTTTCATGGGAATCTGGGGTGAACTAGATCATTGGTATCACCTCTTTGTGTCTTTATAATAATGGAAAAACGGAGATTTTGCAAGATGGGATAGTAGCTAAAAATGCCGGTGCCCATTCGTACAAAAGGGAGAAAATGGAACTGCAATGTGAAAACTGTTTGACAGCGCCTATGTCCTTTTATTTTCTCCGGAAATAGCCGACGCCGCTCTTGGGGAGAATTTATAATCGGATTCGCACTTTTGTTTTTAGGGTTAGATTTTCTAAAAAACTCGGTTCCGGATATTCAAAGCAATCCGGCTATTCTTTCTTTTCTGACAGAATATACCAATATGGGATATTTATCCATATTTCTCTTTTTATTTATCGGTACAGTACTCACAATCGTAGTGCAATCATCCAGCGCAACAATGGCGATAACCCTTATCATGTGTAGTAAAGGTTGGATTTCTTTCGATATTGCCGCCGCAATGATATTAGGAGAAAACATAGGAACTACCATCACTGCTAACATGGCCGCTCTTTCGGCTAATATCTCTGCAAAAAGAGCCGCTTTTGCGCATTTTTTATTCAATATATTCGGCGTTTGCTGGGTATTGATTTTATTCTACCCGTTTACCAAAATGATAGCAACGTTGGTTACTGAATTTTCATCTTTCGGGAGTCCTTATCAATTAGCACAGTTCATCAAAGATACCGACCCTGCCATAATTAATCAGATTTCGGAAATGACAGGTAAACCTTCCGATCCGGAATTAGCGGCAATCAGCAATCAATATCAATCCATGCAAGTATCCGTATCATACGCATTATCTCTTTTCCATACAGTATTCAATATCATTAATGTACTAATAATGGGTTGGTTTGTAAACGCCTATGTATTTATTGTAACACGCGTTATCAAACAAAAAAATAACGATGATGAAGAGTTTCAGCTCAAATATATTTCAGGCGGGATGCTGTCGACTTCCGAACTCTCTCTGCTACAAGTAAAAAAAGAAATCTTGGTATACACCGAACGTACCCACAGAATGTTCGGGATGGTACGGGATTTACTTCACATGAAAGAGGGCAGCGAAGAATATTCAAAGTTATATAGTCGCATAGAAAAATACGAACAAATCAGCGACCGGATGGAGCTTGAAATAGCCAACTACTTGAATAAAGTGGCCGATGGACGATTAAGTTACGAAGGCAAATTACAGATAACCGCCATGCTGACAATGGTTACCGAAATAGAAAGCATGGGAGACAGTTGTTACCATTTGGCGCGAACAATGATTCGGAAACAAGAAGCAAAAACACAATTTTCCGATGAAATCGTCTCAAACATCGATACTATTTTCAAATTAGTAGACGATGCTATCAACAATATGATGCAGATTCTTCCGCAGAACGAATTAGACGAATCTGACTTAAATCGCACCTACAATAAAGAAACGGAAATCAATAATTTCCGAAACGTGTTACGTATTACCAATATAGAAAATGTGAACGCGAAAAAATACGAATATCAAGCCGGAACATTCTATATGGACTTAGTTGAAGAAGCCGAAAAACTGGCCGATTATGTTGTAAACGTTGTAGAAGCTATAAAAGAAAAAAGAAAGATTTCTAAATAAACGAAACAACGTTGATCTTGTTATTGATGTAAAATATTTACGAATATGGCGAAAATTCTGGTAACCGGAGCCGGTGGATTCATCGGAAGTTTTATCATAGAAAAAGCGCTGTCCGAAGGATATGAAACTTGGGCAGGCGTCCGAGCCAGTACGAATAGAGAATATCTGCAAAATAAAAACATCCGTTTTATCGAACTCGATTATTTCAATCAAGAAAAACTGATACAACAACTAAAAATTTTAAAATTAACCGGAGAGAAATGGGACTACATTATTCATAACGTAGGTGTAACCAAAAGCAATGATCCCAAAGATTTTGAACGTTTCAACTACGGAATCTTAAAAAATTTGGTCATGTCTCTTATCGCCACCCAAATGATTCCTACCTGCTTCGTCTTAATGAGTAGTCTCAGCGCTTGGGGAGCTGGCGATGAAAAGACTTTTTCTCCAATAAAGCAAACCGACGAACCACACCCCGAAACGCTATATGGAAAAAGCAAACTGAAAGCAGAAGAGTATTTGCAAACTATACCGAACTTTCCCTACATCATTTTACGACCTACGGGGGTTTACGGTCCTCGTGAAAAAGACTATTTCTTAATGATGAAGAGCATCAAATACGGTATAGATTTCGTACCCGGATTCAAAAAACAGATGCTTTCGTTTATCTACGTAAAAGATTTGGTAAACATAATTTTCGCAGCAATAAAAAAGGGCAATTACCGAAAAACATATTTCATTTCGGACGGAAAAAGCTACTCTTCGAAAGATTTCCGGAAATATGTGGCAAACGCATTAGGAAAGAAATATATCATTCCGATAAAAATGCCTCTTTTTATGCTAAAAGCTCTCTCCTTTCTATGTGGGAAGATAGCCGGAATAACAGGAAAAGTCAGCACCTTAAATCCTGACAAATACCACATTATGAAACAACGTAATTGGTTATGCGATATTACACCTTTACAACAAGATTTACATTTTATACCGGAATACGACCTCGAAAAAGGAGTGAATGAATCGATAAAATGGTACAAAGAAAACGGCTGGCTTTAAAAACACAAAAGAACAGCTAAAACACATGTTGTTATATAAAAACATCGCAATAAAATGCCACATCAAATAAAAACGATATGTATATATTGCGCTTCCAGCCCCGAAATAGACAAATCTTATTTGCTGGCAGCCGAGGAATTAGGGAAAAAATTAGCGAAAAAAAATATCAAATGCGTTTGCGGAGCGGGAAATAACGGATTAATGGGCGCACTGTGCGAAGGCGTACTTCAATCGGATGGGAAAATAAAAGGTATCATTCCTCGTTTTATGTACGAAAACGGCTGGTATCATACTCGATTGGAAGACATTGAAATAACCGAGACCATGCACGAGCGCAAACACAGAATGTCGCAATTAGCAGATGCTTATATAGCATTGCCCGGAGGATGCGGCACAATGGAGGAATTGTTGGAAATCATCACATGGAAACAATTAGGATTATGTAAATCTCCCATCGTAATTTTAAATATCAACGGATATTATAATGCGCTCATCGAGATGTTACAGACAGCCGTCGATCAACGCTTCATGAAACCGGAACATCTAAACTTATGGTGCGTTGCAAAAAATGTAGACGAGGCCTTACAACAAATAAAAATAATATAGAAAAAACAAATCATGCAAAATAACGGGCAAATAGAATCGAACATCCCGACTTATACCGATAATACTCTACCGGTTATACTACTTCCCGACTCTTTGCCCTATCTCCACGTAGACACGATTCCCCGAAAAAATTTCGCATTTACACAACCCAACATAGAAGATTGCCCTGTTATAGAATCGCCCTATAAAGGAATATTCTCCAATCTTTGTCCGAACACATTAGCCAATAACGACGGTATCGGCATAATGTTCATTTTTCTGTTCGTTGTAGTTTCAATCGCTTTTCGCAGAGGGTATATTCTATTATTTCAAATAATACGCTATTTATTCGACGTAAAGGAGCGCAGCAGTATTTTCGTCTCTTCTACTGTAAACGAAACACAACTGCGCGTATCGTTATTATTTACGCTTTTTTTCATAGAAGGCATTTTTTTATATCGTTTCTCCGGCAACTTTTTTATCGAAGATACGGCAATATCTGTCTTCTTATCTGTTATAACACTCTCTTTCTCCGCCTTTTTTTTCTACTTTGCGCAAATCATTATTTTCCGGATATTAGGGTATATATTTTCATGTCGGACAGAAACCAACCTGCTAATAGAAAATTTCATATCCGTCAATGCTCTATTAGGAATAGTACTATTTCCAATTGCGCTTTTGTATGTATATATTCCACAATCCTCAGGTTTGCTGTTAATTAGTGCAATAGTCTGCTATATCTTAGCACGTATTATCTTTATTTACAAGGTAATTAAGATTTTTTTGAGAGATATAGACGGAATACTTTACTTTATTTTGTACCTTTGCGCTCTTGAAATAGCGCCTCTCTTTTTAATGTACAGAGGAGCATTATTTTTTTATAGTTTTATTGAATAAACCATTTGTATGTCTTTGAAAATAAAGAAGCTGCTTATATCTCAGCCCAAACCTGCGTCTGAGAAATCTCCTTATTACGACATTGCTGAAAAATATGGGGTAAATATAGAGTTCAGGCCTTTCATAAAAGTAGAAAGCCTCACTCCGAAAGAATTCAGACAACAAAAAATATCTATTCCCGAGTATACCGCTGTAATTTTTACGGCACGTACAGCCATAGATCACTTTTTCAAATTATGCGAAGGGTTACGCGTTACCATACCGGAAACGATGCGCTATTTTTGTGTAACAGAATCAATAGCCCTTTATTTACAAAAGTACATCGTTTATAGAAAACGGAAAATTTTTTATGGCAATTCAGGGAAAATAGATGATCTGATTCCTGCTCTATTGAAACATTCGACCGAAAAATTTTTATTACCGGTTTCAGATGTACATAATGAAGAGCATACAGCTATTCTGGATAAACACAAATTAAATTACACTCGGGCAGTTATGTACCGCACCGTAAGTAACGATTTTACTCCCGAAGAAAAATTCGATTACGATATGTTGGTATTTTTTAGTCCGGCAGGCATAGCATCGTTAATGAAAAACTTTCCGAATTTCGAACAACAAGATATACGCATAGGGTGTTTTGGCCCCACAACAGCAAAAGCTGTTCGCGATGCAGGATTACGATTAGATGTCGAAGCTCCTACTCCGGAAGTGCCTTCCATGACCGCCGCCATTGAGAAGTATCTCAAAGAAATGTCGAAATCATCGAAGAAATAAATAATTTTTAATAGATTCGGAAACGATGCTTTGCATAAAGTGCAATAGAAGTATCGTTTCCGTTTTTTATAACGATAAAACAATGGATGCACGTCTTACCCGCAAAGAGCGTTTAAGAGGCAAATCTGCCATCGACAACCTTTTTTCAAAAGGAAAATCCTTTGCCGTATTTCCACTAAGGGCAGTATATACTATTGTTCCGGCAAAAGAAGGTAATCCAGAAGTATCGTTATTGGTTAGCGTATCGAAAAAACGATTCAAAAGAGCCGTCAAGCGCAACAGAGTAAAACGTCTTATAAAAGAAACATTCCGCTTAAAAAAGAACATCATAGCGCAATCGTTGAAAGAATCCGGCAACCACGTTCATTTAGCTATCCTATACCTTGACAAGGTAATACCCGAATACCAAGTATTTGACATTCGGATGAAAGAACTTTTAGAAAAAGTATCTTCTGAAATTTGTAAAAGCACAAAATAAAAGCAGATATAATCTATAAATCGAATGAAAAAAATAATAAACCGTATATTTTCATTCTTACTATTACTACCGATTCATTTTTATCGCTACTGCCTTTCGCCGCTTAAACCGCCTACATGCCGTTTTGTTCCGACCTGTTCTGAATATGCGGTACAAGCCATACGAAAATACGGTCCGTTAAAAGGCGGATGGCTAACATTGAAACGCATCTGCCGTTGTCACCCGTGGGGCGGTAGCGGATACGACCCGGTTCCCTAATTCTGCCTATGTTCTATTACGATATACATACACACAACATTACCCAAAACAAAGAAAATACCATTTCTATTGTAAACCTGCCAGACGGAGATAACAGTATGCTTCTGGATATAGATAACATCTATTTCTCCAAAGGCATACACCCTGCTCACATCTCCGGATTTCTTGACGAAAATGCTATCATCAATATCAGAGAACAACTGAACAATCCCCGTATCGTCGCTATCGGAGAGTGTGGCATAGACCATTTAGCGCATAATGCAAAATTAGATGAGCAAACAAGAGTTTTTGAACAAATGATTCTTTTATCAGAAAAAATCCAAAAGCCACTAATTGTTCACAATGTACGAGCCACAGGCGAAATAATGCAACTATTTAAAAAATATCGTCCGAAACAGACATGGATTATACACGGTTTTCGAGGAAACATACAAACTGCACAACAATTACAACGCTTAGGCATTTGGCTTTCGTTAGGTCCCCGATATAATGATTCGATTTTTACCTCCCAATATTTAGATATGGATAAAATTCTATTGGAGACTGACGGAAAACAAGGTATTCAAATTAAGAATATATACCGAGAAATCGCACAAAACGCAAAAATGGACGATGAAAACTTCACCACGCTCATCAGGCAAAACGTACGAAAAGTATTTCGCACCTTACCATAAAAGCAAAATACCCTAATTTTTTTGTTTTCAGTTATAATAACGTATCTTTGCATCGTAAGATATGAAAATACTAAAACTGTAAAAATGAATTTTGTTGAAGAACTTAAATGGCGGGGCATGATTCATGATATGATGCCCGGAACAGAAGAACAATTACAAAAAGAAATGACTACGGCTTATGTAGGCATCGACCCGACAGCCGATTCGTTACATATAGGGCATCTGGTTTCTGTAATGATGTTGAGACATTTTCAACGGGCAGGACATCGTCCTATTGCTCTTGTTGGAGGCGCAACGGGCATGATAGGAGATCCTTTAATGAAATCGCAAGAACGTAAACTCCTTGA
>JAFUKV010000006.1 GCA_017467745.1 Bacteroidaceae bacterium
AAGCAGAAGCAGAAGTACCCAAAGCAATGGCAGAAGCTTTTAGAGTAGGAAATCTGGGGATTATGGATTACTACAAAATGAAAAATATAGAAGCTGATACCTCTATGCGCGAATCTATCGCTAAACCCGCCGGAGGAAACAGCAAATCAGTAAAAGATTAATAGAATTTTATAACGACAGACTGTTTACGAAACAAGAAGATTTCGTAAACAGTCTTTTTTTAAGAATTAATCCATGAAAATATTTTATCATATTATCGCTTGTCTCTTTTTCTTGATAATTCCCTATCCTTTAAAACCGACAAACCGCCCGACACATTTGTCAGTCGATTTAATGGAGCATACAGGACGAGTATGGAAAGACGGATATGTAACAAACTTATCGTTAAGCGAAATAAAATCTCTTCTACCAGAATACCAAACTGTACGGATAATATCCAAAAATCCGGCTTTCGGATGGATTGTAAACGACAATCGGGATAACATTATGCAAACGGCTTTTCATATTTTAATAGCCTCTAATGCCGATTTATTACAGAAAGATTCCGCCGATATGTGGAATAGCGGTATTGTCCGTAGCCAAGAATCTGTTTATATTCCTTATCAAGGCAAAGCGTTGCAACCTTCTACTGTGTATTATTGGAAAGTAAAAACTTTCAATAACGATAAAGAAAGCGATTGGTCGGAAATCTCATCATTTCTTACCGCATCGAAAATGGAAGAATACGGCTCTGCAACTTATCCCATACAAAAAACGAGACAATTTCCTAAAATAATAAAGAAACGAGATAACCAAACTTATTTTTTAGATTTCGGTAAAGATGCTTTCGGGCAACTAACCTTAACTCTTACAACAGACACTGCATCGAAAATACGAATACACATGGGAGAATGTCTAAAAGACGGTGTAATTGACCGTTCTCCCGGAGGCAGTCGCAGATACGCCAGTTACGGATTAACGCTAATGCCGGGTACACATACCTATCAGATAATGTTTCGTCCCGATGCTCGCAATACAGGAAATCAGGCCATAAAAATGCCAGCGTATATAGGAGAAGTATATCCCTTTCGATATTGTGAAATCGAAAATTATGCGGGAATATTGACTCCCCAATCTGTTCAAAGAGAGATGGTACACTACCCGTTTAACGATAATACATCTGATTTTATATCGTCAAACGACACGTTGAACCAGATATGGGAACTTTGTAAATATTCCGTCAAAGTAACCAGTTTTGCAGGGTTGTATATAGACGGTGATCGTGAACGTATTCCTTATGAAGCCGACGCATTAATCAACCAGCTCAGTCATTACAGCGTAGATAAAGAGTTCAGCATAGCCCGCAACAGCTACGAATATTTATTGTTTCATCCCACATGGCCAACCGAATGGACATTACAATCGGTATTGTTAGCATGGTATGATTATCTATACACAGGTAATCCCTCTTCATTGTACAGACATTACGACTTACTGAAAAACAAAACTTTATCGGCATTAGCTAGAGAAAACGGCTTTATCTCGACGGTCAATCCTAAACCAGATGCAAAAACACTA
>JAFUKV010000044.1 GCA_017467745.1 Bacteroidaceae bacterium
ACTAATGTTTTTAAAATAAACTATGATTTAAAAGAAGAGTGGTCTTTTTCCGGTAATGATATTTTTGTTACGCAAAGCGGATTTCCTTCTTTTGTAATAGAAAAAAATAGAATAAAATTACATGATTGGAACAATGCTTATTATGAATTGGATTTTGATGGAAATTTGATTCGTAATATTTATGCTGATAATACGGATATGGACTTTCAAATTTAAAATATTATTGTTCATACCGTAAAAACATTTGAATTATATTTTCTCCTATAAATCATTTGATTTTTTTAATTATTGATTAATAAAACCAAATTCACTATGCAACTACAGGGGATGTTTGTTATCAAAAACAAGGAAAATGCCGTCATTCAAATTGATTCGTGATGTGACAGATACAGTTTAAAGAATGCTGTAAACAACGGACAATCTATTGCTTTGTTCAAATCTTATTGTCGAGAAACAGTCAACATGCTCGAAACATGTTTTGCCACGGAAATGCAAGGTGCGGCTCGCTGTAAACGATTTGCAGAGACATTTTTATATACCGATGACATCAACATCACACAAGCAGTCACTATGCAAATATTCGACATGTTGATGCGACTTCGGAATATTGCACAAAATGCAATCCGGATAAAGGATATGCCTTCTTGTAAAAAATTAACCGAGTTGTCGACAGAAGACGCTATTGCCGCAGCCACCGACTTGATTAAAAGTGATATTGTAAAAGGTATTGCAAAAAGTTGGCTACTCGGAACAAAAATCAAAGACGCTATTGAGATTTCGGATGTCAGAAACTATTATAACGAGCAAATCAAAGAATTGCGAAAAGAGTTGGATGAGGAACAGCGTGGAATAAGTCCGATCGAACAATTTTTAATGGATAAATTCAATGCCGAAATAGGTTATTGCGATATCGCATCCGTAAAAACAGGGATTGGTGCAGCCAAAGAAATTGCCGGTCTGGTGGATATAGCCCGCAGGAATATCTATAAGTTCGAACAGCAATTAGATAATATGACATTGCAAATCAATACTCCTTATTATACCTAATAAGGAGTATTGCACACGTGGGGAAAATCACCCAAACAAAAATCGCTAACGAGTTAATTGTTTAACCGTTAGCGATTTGCTGCGTACCCAGAGCCGGGATCGAACCGGCATGGAAGTGAATCCACTGGTGTTTGAGACCAGCGCGTCTACCAATTCCGCCATCTGGGCTTGTTAATCGACGGTGCAAAGGTAGATAAATTTTCTTTTTCTCAAAATGTTTTTTCTATTTTTTTTACTGTATAGAGAGAGAATCTTTATAATAGATAAGTTTTGAAAGTAGATTTACTATTGTTTCAGAGATATATTTAATTGAAAGAGGTGTTGAAATAAAATATTACTGTATTACTTTTTCAAATTGCCATTTTTTAAATATCTTAGCCCAATAAATTTAATTTGCAACAGTTATTTTATTGTTATGAACAACAGATATTGTGTTATTATGAGCGGAGGAGTAGGCAGTCGATTTTGGCCTTTCAGCCGGACAAACTATCCTAAGCAGTTTCTTGATTTCTTAGGAACAGGCCGCTCATTGATTCAAATGACATACGATCGTTTTGCTCGGATTATACCGAAAGAAAATATTTTTATAGCCAGTAATGAGGCTTATAAGGATTTGATTCTTGAACAACTTCCGGAAATATCGGAAAATCATATTTTGTTAGAGCCTCAACGTCGCAATACAGCACCTTGTATAGCTTGGGCTGCTTATCATATACAGGCTATCAATCCGAATGCTGATATTGTAGTTTCTCCGTCAGATCATCTTATATTGAAAGAAGATGAGTTTTTATCGTTTATTGAGAGAGGATTTTAAATTGTATCTTCTCGTACTTAGTTGCTTACATTGGGAATTAAGCCTAATAGACCGGAAACCGGATATGGATATATTCAGATAGGCGAGTCGGACGAAGATGAAATAAGTACAGTAAAAACATTTACGGAAAAGCCAAATGCCGAATTAGCGAAAGTTTTTATAGAAAGCGGAGAGTTTTTATGGAATGCCGGTATTTTTTTGTGGAACGTACAAAGCATTATCAAAGCTATCCAACGATATTTACCGGAAATATCCAACCGATTTGAAGAAGGAGTTTCCATTTACAATACTGATGCTGAAAATGATTTTATCTCTAAGAATTTTCCTTCGTGTCCGAGTATATCCATAGATTTCGGAGTTATGGAAAAAGCTTCGAATGTATTTGTTCTTCAAGCGGATTTTGGATGGTCAGATTTAGGTACATGGGGATCGCTATATGATCTCTCTTTCAAAGATAAAAATGAAAATGTGGCGTTAAAATGTAATACATTGACATATGAAAGCAGAGGGAATATAATAGCTGTTCCGCAAAAATTGGTTGTTTTAAACGGATTAGAAAATTATGTGGTAGCTGAATCGGATAATGTATTATTAATCTGTAAAAAAGATGAAGAACAGCGCATTCGGCAATTTGTAACGGATGCTAAGATAGAATTCGGTGAAGAATTCGTATAATTTATAGTAAAGCTATTGTTTCAGGCGTATATATAAGTTTAAGTACTTATTATACGCCTGAGATATTTATTGACCGTTATTGTTATTTGAAAATAACGGAGGAAAATTTATTTAAACCATCTGTTTAATACAGGTATTTGCTTCAAAGGGAGATCTTTTTTTATTACATAAGCCAAGAACATGGCAAATAAAAAGGTACGGAAAAGTAATCGACCCGCTAAATTGTTTATATCTACAAGAGAATAAATAGATAAGAAAATCAATAACAACGCTATATAGCGACCTGCTGAACGTAAATCATAAGGTATAGGATAATAATGCTTGCCTATAAGAAATGAGGCTGTCATAACAAAGAAAAAACAGGCGAAAGCTGTCCATGCACAAGCCATGTATCCGAAGTGAGGTACAAAAAGTATATTTCCTAATAAAGTTATTACAAAACCTCCGAATGAAAACCATGCTCCCCAATGAGTTCGATCTGTTACTTTATACCATACGGACAAATTGAAAAATATCCCGGCAAACATTTCGGCAAACATAACGATGGGAATAACATGTAATCCGGCATAATAAGAAGATGGCAGTACTAATCTGACAATATCTATATAACACATAACACCTACAAATATGATACAAGAGAATATGATAAAGAAGCGCATAGCTTCGGCATAATTTCGCTTGTTATCGTTATCCTCTTTTTTACGGTCGAAAATAAAAGGTTCGTAGGCAAAACGAAAAGCCGTAGTAAACATGACCATTACAACGGCAATCTTATATCCTGCGGCATAAATACCCAACTGATCCATTGCTTGGGCTGATTTATCGAGCAGAGGATATAAAAGTTTATCTATATTCTGGTTTAAATTTCCTGCTATACCTAATAATAAAATAGGATAAGAATATGATAGCATTTTTTTCAACAACGGCCAATTAAAAGTCCATCGTCCGAAAAACAATTCCGGGAATAATAGCAATAGTGTTGCCGCGCTACCTATTAAATTGGATACCAAAATATATCCGACTCCGAAATCGGCATTATAAAACCATGCTATACTGCCGGGTGCATGCTGTTGCAGGTATGGACAAACAAGAAAGAAAAAAAGATTTAAAGAGATATTCAGTACGACGGAGAATAACTTTAAAAATAAAAATCGTATGGGACGGTGTTGATAACGCAGATATGCAAAAGGTAACGAAGAAAAAGCGTCTATGGCTACAATTAGCGCTAACATGCCGATATAGCAAGAGGCATGTCCAGACCATTCCGATAAAGGATTCAATAATATCCAGATAATAAGAACGAATAACGAAGAAGTAGACGCGAGAGAAAAAAGAGCTGTTCCATAAACCGTCTTCGGATTGTTATGTTCTGTATCGTTGACAAATCGGAAAAAACCGGTTTCCATTCCGTACGTAAGTATTACCAGAAATATACCGATATAAGCATACAGGTTTGTTACTTCGCCAAATTGTCCCGTAGTGGGCAATACATTGGCATATAACAACGATAAACTCCAATTTAAAAAACGGGGGATTACCGTACTTAATCCGTAAAAAACGGTGTCTTTTGCCAGACTTTTTATGTTAGCCATTCTTTTATATTAAAATAAAGCACCTTGTTGTGTAGGACGTATTCGGTTTAAATGCGTGTATGCTAATTCGGTTACTTCTCTTCCTCGAGGAGTTCTTTTAATGAATCCTTCTTTTATAAGAAAAGGCTCATAGACCTCTTCTAATGTGCCGGGATCTTCTCCTAAGGCGGTAGCGATAGTAGTAATTCCTACCGGACCTCCTTTGAATTTATCTATGATAATAGTCAAAATCTTGTTATCTATTTCATCTAATCCGTAACGATCTATATTAAGTGCTTCCAGAGCGAAACAAGCAATATCTATATCTATTTTTCCATTGCCTTTTACTTGCGCAAAATCACGTACACGCCGTAACAAAGCATTTGCAATACGAGGAGTTCCCCTGCTTCGCAGAGCGATTTCTTTTGCTGCTTGAACGTCACATTGCACCTTTAGGATATCTGACGAGCGCAATATAATTTTAGTCAGTACGGCGTGATCGTAATATTCTAAATGACAATTTATTCCAAAACGAGCGCGCAAAGGGCTGGTAAGTAATCCGCTGCGAGTGGTTGCTCCGACTAATGTAAACGGGTTCAATTCTATTTGTATAGAACGTGCGCTTGGTCCTTTATCTATCATAATGTCTATACGATAGTCTTCCATTGCCGAATAAAGGTATTCTTCAACAATAGGACTTAATCGATGTATTTCGTCGATAAATAAAACGTCGTTTGGTTCAAGCGAAGTTAATATGCCGGCTAAATCACCCGGTTTATCAAGTACAGGCCCGGATGTTATTTTAAATCCTACGCCGAGTTCATTGGCGATAATATTGGATAATGTTGTTTTACCCAATCCCGGAGGTCCGTGTAAGAGGACGTGGTCTAACGCTTCTTGGCGCATTTTTGCAGCCATGGCAAAAATACGAAGATTCTCTACAACTTTTTCTTGTCCGCCGAAATTTTCAAATCGTAAAGGTCGTAAAGCCTTTTCAATATCTTTTTCTACGTCCGAAAGTTGATTATTTCGTATATTAAAGTCTTCTTTCATAGAAGCTGTTTCTAACTGCTTGGTTTGTTTGGTACGTCTGCAAAGGTATAAAACATTTTCTTTTTTACGATTGTCTTGTAGCCGTATACATTTGTTTGTTTATTAAATAAAACCGTGTTCTATCAAATCGCATATAATTTCCAATTCGGCGTCTTTTCCTTCCGGTTCCCATTCTGCTTTTAAGCTGACGCCGAACAATGCTCCGAAAGTTTGCCAAAATCCCGCTCGAAAACTACCTAAAAACGCTTTTACTAAATGGTACGACGATTGGTTGCACTCTCTGTCTAT
>JAFUKV010000045.1 GCA_017467745.1 Bacteroidaceae bacterium
CGGAAAAACGTCCGGTGAAGGATGTCGATTATGGTTATGTAGGCGATGTGAAATCTGTACAAGGCGAAGCGTTGGCAGCTTTGATAGAGCGGGGTGTTGTTCCGGTTTTGGCTCCGTTGACGCACGATGGAAAAGGCAATATCTTAAATACTAATGCCGATACAATTGCCGGAGAGGCTGCGAAAGCATTAGCCCGGTATTTTGATGTAACGTTGGTTTTCTGTTTTGAAAAGAACGGCGTGTTGAGCGATGCTGACGATGATAATAGCGTAATTTCACAGATGAATGAAGCCGATTTCCGTAATTATGTAGAGCAAGGAATTGTGCAAGGCGGTATGATTCCGAAATTGGAGAACGCTTTTCAATCTATTGCCGCCGGCGTGAAAGAGGTTATCATTACAAAAGCGTCTAATTTGGGACAAAATGGCGGAACGCATATTTTTTAATGTATAAATTGTAGCAGAATAGTGAAAAAATAAATTGGCTCTTCTTATTTAATAAAAATGAATTCTCCGGCAACTTCGATAGTTCTTGTAGAGAATCTTACATCGGAATACAAAGAGAAATATCCTTTTTATGTAGTGAGCGATAATGCCGTATTGAGATTGCAACTGTTGAAACAAATACAGTAATATTTCTCCCTTTTCTGTTTTTGAGAGTTGTCATTATTACTCAAAAGATTATCGGATGGATAGAGATAGTTTCAAGAAAGAAGTGTATAACATAGTTAGCGCTATTCCGAGAGGTAAAGTGATAACTTACGGACAGATAGCTTATCTTATAGGCCGACCGCAAAATTCACGGTTAGTGGGCTACGTTTTGCGTGGAGTGTCGGCTGAGCTGAATCTACCGTGCCATCGAGTGGTAAACAGTCAAGGACGAATAGTTCCGTATTGGCCAGAACAAAAGGCGATGTTAACAGCCGAAGGTGTTCTGTTTCGGGAAAACGGTTGTGTCAATATGAAAATTTGTCAATGGGAATTTATGAAAGAGTAATTCTCTAAGTTGTTCGTATTTAAATAGCTACAACATAAAAACATAAGCCCTCTGTTTATAGAGGGCTTTATTGTAAGTATATCGCTACTGTTTCAAATTCTTCTGTTTATCTGGGAATTAATTTATCGACCTGTATTCGTTTGGCGTACATCCGACTATTTTTTTGAATAGTCTGGTAAAATGTTGAGGATATTGGAACCCTAATTCGTATGCAACTTGGCTGATTGTTTTTCCGGGATTGAGAATCTTTTCTTTTGCAACATCAATAAGTTTTAATTGGATGTATTCTTGTGCGGTTTTTCCGGTTTCTTTTTTCACTAAGTCGCCGAAATAGTTGGACGATAAGCAGAGTTCTCCGGCGCAATATTTTACGGTAGGAAGCCCCTTTTGAGAAATCTCATCTTCATCGAAATAATTGTCAAGAAGTCTTTCAAATCGGGTCAATATGTCGTGATTGACATTTGTCCGTGTGATGAATTGCCGTTCATAAAAGCGCAAACAATAATCGAGCAGCATTTCTATATTGATGGCAACCAATCGTTTGCTGTGGCGGTCGATGGCGTGTTCCAACTCGTGTCTTATTTTCTGAAAACAATCTATGACTATATCGCGTTCTTTCTCAGATAAGTGTAATGCTTCATTTACTTCATACGAAAAGAAGGAGTATTCTTTAATGTGCTGTCCCAGAGATGTACCGCGAATTAAGTCGGGATGAAATACCAAAGCCCAACCTTTCGGTTGGAAAGTTTCTCCATTATCCTCTACGCCGATAACCTGTCCCGGTGCTAAGCATACCAATGTACCCTCTTGGTAATCGTAATGCTGCCGTCCGTAAATCAGATTGCCGCATTTTACTTCTTTTAAAAAAATGGCATACAAACTGAATGTGTGCTTAAAATGTCTCATCGGCTTCGCTTGGGACATATCAATTATATTTACTAAGGGATGCAAGGTTTCTACACCCATCATATTGTTATAATCGGAAACGGTTTCTATATTCAGCAACTTCTTATCCATATTCTAATTTATAGTTTGTTGTAGGCAAAGATATAAGTTTTCAATAGGTTGCAATAATTTAGAATATAAAAAACGTAATTCAGGTAAGAATATCCGTAATTTGTGTAAGTTTATTGTATGCGTATCGCAATACGTTGTCTGTGTGTAGGATGTTGTTTTTTTTATTGCTCCGGAATTCCATAAAATCTTATTTTGAAAATATGTTGTTTTTTGCTTTAAAATATCTATGTGATAAATATTAAAGGTGGTGAAATACAGGAAAGAAAAAATTTGTTTATTCCACAAAAACAGTTTATTTTTGAGACAATAAAAATTTCTTCTTATTAAGACTAATTTATAAACTACCAAGATGAAACACTTTATTTTGTCAATTGCAGCCATTTGTTTTTTCTGTAATGTGTCTGCAACAATCGTTCTTCCTAAAATATTGGGGAATAATATGTTGTTACAACAAAAAAGCGAAGCTAATTTGTGGGGAACAGCAAAACCGAATGCGAAAGTAAAAGTCTCGGTTTCGTGGAGTTCGGATAAAATACATACCAATAGCGATGATAACGGACGCTGGTTTGTTAAAGTACCGACACCCGAAGCGTCTTTTACTCCCCAGAGTATTACTATTAGCGATGGTGAAAAATTGACGCTCAATAATATTTTGATTGGAGATGTGTGGGTTTGTTCCGGACAAAGCAATATGGAAATGCCGGTTAAAGGATTTAACAGCCAACCGGTAGAAAACTCGATGAACTATATTCTTACGGCAAAGGAAGAGAAAAATATACGCATGTTCACAGTCGGATGGGCTCGCTCCTATAATGAAGAACAGGATGATTGTGAGAGCGGCGAATGGGAAGAGGCTTCAACCGAAAGTATAGCGAACCTTTCGGCGGTAGCTTATTTTTTCGCTCATCATTTGACGCGCGCTTTAAATATACCTATTGGGGTAATAACACCTTATTGGGGAGGCACTCGTATAGAGTCGTGGATGCCTTTGTCTGCTTTAAAAGAATGCGTTACCCCCGCACAATATGAACATAAACAGACCGTTCATCCAATTAAACCGAGTGAGTTATATTGCGCTATGATTGCACCGATACGTAATTTTACGGCGAAAGGATTTCTCTGGTATCAAGGAGAATCTAATTTAGGAGATATAGATCATTATGATACGATGATGGCGCGTATGGTGCGCCAGTGGCGGGATGATTGGGGCGATAAAGATAACAAAATGCCGTTCTATTACGTACAGATAGCCCCGTATGTTTATGGGGGCTCACGAGACATTGCCTATCCGCTTTTTGTAGAGTCGCAGGTACGGGCATTGAAAATAATTCCGAATAGCGGCATGGCGGCTACAACGGATATTGGAGAAGAGCATTGCATACATCCGGCCAAAAAAATTGAAGTGGGACAACGATTGGCAGGTTTGGCTTTGGAGCAAACGTACGGATTGAAAGGTTTCGACCCGAAAGCGCCGTTATTAAAGTCGCACGAAATAAAAGACGGTAAGATAATTTTGTCATTCGATAACGCCGAAAAGGGATTGAATCCGTGGTTTCAAACTCCTATAACCGGATTTGAAATAGCCGGTGCCGATAGAGTTTTTTATCCGGCAAAAGCATGGGTGTCCGATAATTCCGTAAATAAAGTAACGGTGTGGAATGATGAAGTAAAAGAACCGGTTGCCGTTCGCTACGCATTCCGTAATTATATGCCAAGTAATCTTTGTAATACTTTTGGGATACCGGTAGTACCGTTCCGTACAGATAACTGGAATGATGTAAAATAGTCTGTTTACGGCTATAAAAAGATATATATAAATGCAGGAAGTAATAATAAATACCAACTATCTATGTTAAGAAAAAACTGTTTTATCGTAAGTCTTTGTTTTATTGCAGCGATGGGGAACGTGTCGGCACAAACCGATAAGTATCCGGAACTGACGAACCCCAGTTTAGTCGATATAAATAAAGAAGCTGCACGGGCGAGTTTTATGCCTTTTTCCGATGAGGCTGCTGCTGTTATTAATAACTATGAGGCATCGCCGTATTATTTATCGCTTAATGGGGAGTGGAAATTTGCATTGACAGATAATCCGGCAGATCGGCCGAAGGATTTTTATAAACCGGCATTCGATGTTTCGGGATGGAAAAATATTACCGTTCCCGGCAATTGGGAAATGCAAGGATTCAGTTTTCCTATATATGTAAATACTCCTTATGAATTTGTGAATAAAGGTTTTCCTCCTTATTTAGAGGCTCTGAAGCCTCCGTATGTTCCTGAAACGTTCAACCCGGTAGGTATGTATCGCCGAGAATTTGAGGTTCCTCGAACGTGGAATGGAAAAGAGATCTTTTTAAGTATCGATGGGGTGAAATCGGCGGCATACGTATATGTAAACGGCGAATTTGTCGGGATGAGTAAAGACAGTAAGACGCCGGCTCGTTATGATATAACATCGTTTGTGAAAGAAGGTAAAAACACATTGGCGCTTGAAGTGTACCGATGGTCTGATGCGTCTTATGTAGAGTGTCAAGATTTCTGGCGGATGAGCGGTATAGAACGTGATGTTTATCTGTTTGCGCAACCGAAGGTACGCATCGCTGATTTTTTTGCAAAAACGCCTTTGGATGCGGACTTTAAGAACGGGCTTTTCTCGGTGGATGTCGCTCTGAAAAATCATGCGAATGCCGTAAACGGGTATATGTTATCTTGCAAATTATTGGATGCAGAAGGAAAAACGGTGTATAGCGAAGAAAAGAAAGTAAATGTAGACAAATCGGCCGATTGCGTCTTTACGAAAACAATAGAAAATGCCGCTCATTGGACGGCCGAAACGCCGAATCTTTATACAATGGTATTGACGCTGAAAGATAATGCCGGAAAAATTCAAGAGTCCGTTTCACACCGTATAGGTTTCCGCACTGTTGAAATGAAAAACAAACAGTTGCTTGTAAATGGAAAACCTATTCTGATAAAAGGCGTGAATGTGCATGAGCATAATCCGGTTACCGGCCATTATATGACAGAAGAATTATTACGCAAAGATTTCGAGTTATTCAAGAAATTGAATGTAAATACGGTGCGGACTTCCCATTATCCGCAATCTGAATTATTCTACAAAATGAGCGATGAATACGGTATCTATATTATAGATGAAGCGAATATAGAAGCGCATGGTTTAGGTTATGATTTACGCAAAGGCGGAACAATGGGTAATATGCCGGAGTATGAACCTACCATTGTAGATCGTGCCCGTAATATGGTAGAACGAGATAAGAACCATCCGAGCGTTATTATTTGGTCTCTCGGAAACGAATCGGGTAACGGGTATAATTTTTATCAGTCGTATAATTGGGTACATAAGCGCGATGATTCGCGCCCTATTCAATATGAGCGCGCTGAAATGGAATGGAACACCGACATCTATTGTCCGATGTATCCGACACCTGCCGATATTGAAAGATATGCGCAGGCTGCATCATCAGACCGTCCGTTGATTATGTGCGAATATGCTCATGCAATGGGTAACAGTCTGGGTAATTTCCAAGATTATTGGACGATTATCGAGAAATATGATTTGTTGCAAGGCGGATGTATTTGGGATTGGGTAGATCAAGGCCTTAATAAAACTGACGAATCCGGAAAAACTTTCTGGGCATACGGAGGCGATTTCGGTCCGGAAAATACTCCTTCGGATGGTAATTTTTTGATAAACGGTGTGGTATTCCCTGACCGTAGCCTTAAACCTCACACGTATGAGATGAAAAAGGTGTATCAGGATATTAAGTTTACGAATTTCGATGCTTCTACCGGAAATTTGACCGTAAGAAATGACTATTTCTTTAAATCGCTCGACGATTTTGCATTTGAATATCAATTGAAAGAGGACGGAAAGATTATTAAAAAAGGTTCGTTTACCGTAAATCCGCAACCGCGACAAAGTCAAACGGTAAAATTACCGGTTACGTTTGATATGTCAGATAGCCCTAAACAGTACACATTAACTGTTGCCGCTCGCCTTAAAAAAGACATGCCGTTGCTTGAAAAGGGGTATGAACTGGCTAATGAACAATTTCTGCTGAATACGCCGGTGAAAAAAGATTATATACCTGTTGCTGCTGCTCCCAAAGTAACGGATAACGCTACGGATATTACATTGGAAGGAAAAGGTTTTAAAATGGTTGTGGATAAAAAAACAGGTATTATTACCTCTTATCTGTTGAAAGGAAAAGAGTTGATTTTAGACGGATTTGGTCCTCGCCCTAATTTCTGGCGGGCTTCTACCGATAATGATTACGGTTATCAGCCGGCAGCCAAAACAGAGATTTGGAATACGATTTCGCAAGGCCTTAAAGATGTTGTGGGGTTAGATATTCGTTCTGACGCGCATTCCGTAGAAATTACCTGTCAATACGCATGGCCGGCTGAAAAAGTAAATTACAATACTACGTATAAAATACTTGGTAACGGAATTGTTCGTTTTGACAATGAGTTGATTATTTTAAATAATAAAATGCCATTTCTTCCGCGTTTAGGAATGCGAATGCAGTTATCTGCTCAATACGATAAAATTACTTATTTCGGACGTGGCCCTTGGGAAAATTATCAAGACCGCAAAACCGGAGCATTTGTCGATTTGTACGCGACCACAGTCGGCGATATGTATGTGCCTTATATCCGTCCGCAGGAAAACGGGCATCGTATGGATGTACAACGGGTTTCTATTTTAAATAAGAATGGAGACGGATTTATGGTGGCTTCGGAAGTTCCGTTTGGATTTAACGCATTGAATAATACGATTGAAGATTTTGATGCGGGAGCACGTAAAAAAGCTATATCTTCCGATCCGGCTATTAAAAACATTACATATCGTCATACAACCGATATTGTACCTCGTGAGTTGGTAGAATTGAATATCGACTATAAACAAACAGGAGTAGGCGGTGATAACAGTTGGGGGTTATGGCCTCACGAAGAGTATCGGCTTGGGGTTGCCGACGGAGGATATAAATACAGTGTAGTTTTTATTCCCGTTTATGGAAAGAAACCGATTGTCGATACCGATTATGCAGTGCAACGATAATATAGATTGGAATTGAAAAAAGACCTGTTCTTGAAAAAAGATAACAGGTCTTTTTTTTTGATAAATACAGTTTTGGAAATAATCGCTATCTTTGTTCAAAGTCCTTACACTACTCAAAATTTTATTATATTATGAAACACAAGCAATTCTTCGTATTATTTATTTTGTCATTTTTTGTTTGCAATGTATCGTGTGCCGCCAAATGGAGAGCCGAACATGTAATATTAATAGGACTGGACGGATGGGGTGCGTATAGCGTACCCAAAGCGGATATGCCAAATGTTAAGAAATTGATGGATGCAGGTAGCTATACGCTTGAAAACCGGAGTGTTCTGCCTTCGTCCAGTGCTGTGAACTGGGCTTCTATGTTTATGGGAGCGGGACCGGAATTACACGGATTTACCGAATGGGGGTCGCAAAAGCCGGATTTGCCGTCTCGTGAATTATCGCATTATGGAATTTTTCCTTCGATATTCGGATTGTTACGCGATGCGTATCCTTCGGCTGAAATAGGTTATGTTTACGAGTGGGACGGAATAGGTTATCTGGTAGAAAACGATGCGGTGAATTATCGCAAACATACGCCTGTAAATGCGCAAAATCCGAAAGGCTGTACCGATGCAGCAGTAAAATATATTATAGAAAAGCGTCCTAACTTTTTTGCTGTTATATACGATCAACCCGATGGCGTCGGGCATAAAGACGGGCATGATACGGATGCCTATTATAAAAAATTGGCGGAACTGGACAGTTATGTCGGCGAGCTTATCGAAGCGGTGAAACAAGCCGGAATGTTAGATAAAACAATATTTATAGTTACGGCCGACCATGGGGGTATCGGTAAAGGGCATGGCGGGAAAACCATGCAAGAGATGCAAACGCCGTTTATAATTTCAGGTAAGGGAATAAAGAAAGGCGTGAAAATAACGCAAAGCACTATGGTTTTCGATACGGCATCTACCATCGCCTATATTTTTAAACTTAATCAGCCCCAAGTATGGATAGGGCGTCCCATAAAACAGGCATTTAAATAATGTTTTTATACTTTTTGCACAAGGAGGGTAAAAGCCCAAAGTTGTTTTATAGCCTGTTTTTTTAGTTTAGAATTTTAGGATAAGGAAATAGAAAGTTTAGAAGTGGTACTTCATCGTGTACGAAAAAGAGCATAGCAGGTATGGAAATTTTTATTATAGTAATGGGGTTTCTACTTATACTTGCCGGGTTTGTAGGTTGCGTATTGCCTATGTTACCCGGCCCGCCGCTCGCTTATATAGGGATGTTGGTTTTACAAATTTCCTACCGAATTCAGTTTTCTGTAACCACATTGGTTGTAGCGTTGATTTTAGTTGTTATTTCTCAAATAATAGACTACGTTGCTCCGATTATCGGAACTAAGTATTGCGGTGGAGGTAGGTGGGGTAAACGCGGATGTTTTATCGGAACGGTTTTCGGTATTTTTATTTTTCCGCCATGGGGATTTATATTCGGACCGTTGGCGGGTGCGATTATCGGAGAACTGTTGTATGGAAAAATCTTAGATGATGCGGTGAAAGCTGGTTTCGGCGCATTCATAGGATTTTTTTCGGGCTTGATAATCAAATTGCTTATTTGCGGATTCTTGTTATGTAAGTCGGTAGTGGCTCTTCTTTAATGTTAAATGTAGTGTAGATGAAAAGTGTAAAGTTTTTTTATGCGATTTTATTGTTCTTATCGGTTTCTTTGTCAGCTCAGGCCGTAAAGCGATTTACCTTATGGCAATTGCCGTCTCAGATAAATACGATAGGTAATTCGTATGTGTTTCGTACAGATAAAGGCCGGATAGTGGTGATGGATGGAGGGGTGAGAGAGGAGGCCTCTTATTTACGCGGATTTTTAGCGGCTTTGGGTAATGAGGTGGAAGCGTGGATTGTTACACATCCGCATTTCGATCATGTCGGGGCATTGACGGAAATATTGAATAATCCGGCAGGCATAAATATCAAAAGAATATATCATTCACCGTTTTCACATGAATTTTGTAATACCGAGACCGAGTATGCGGCAGAGGCTTTGGCGTATTACGAAGCGATTGAAAAGTCGGGTGTTGAAACGGTCGATTTATTTAAATCCGGTTTAATAGTTTCGGTAGATTGTTTGAAATTTAAAATATTGAGCGTTACGGATGAGAAGTTAACGCATAATCCTTACAACAATTCCAGCATGGTTGTAAGAGTGTGGGATAAGTATAAATCTTTTCTCTTTTTAGGGGATCTTGGAGCAGAAGGCGGTGACAAGTTGTTAGCGAATGTTTCGCGTAAAGATTTGGATTGCGATTATTTGCAAGTGGCTCATCATGGGCAAAGAGGCGTACGAGAGTCATTTTATAAAACGATAAAATTTTCCGCTTGTTTATGGCCTACACCATCGTGGGTATATAATAATGATATAGGCGGAGGTTTCAATACTCATACGCTCGAAACTGTTTATACCCGGAAATGGATGGATGAGATAGGTATTAAAACACACTATAAAAGTTTTGATGGGTTAACGAAGATAGAATAAAACAATTCCCCCGAAACAGATTTCTGTTTCGGGGGATATACTTAAAAAGTATCAAGAAATAAAAGCGAAATCTATTATTTTTCCGAACGTTTTTTCAGTATGATTAATGTTTTTCCGGAAGCGTCTCCTAATTCAACTTCACCTTTCTGATTAGCTTTAATAGTTTTTACTTCGTTTAGCGCATTTAAGAACGGTTGCTCATAAGAATCGTCCATACAAGCCATCCGTGTACAGCCTATTGCACCGAAGTTGATAGTTCCCTTGTCTAAATCTTGGGGATTGAATTCTCCGAACATTCTGTTGCAACCGGTAAATCCGAACATCCGCTTTTCTGCCGAAGAAAATCCCATATATGGAGTATTTTCTCCCGGAACAATAGATTTGTTTCCGATTTTTATTACGTTCCATTCTCCGTTTAGTAAAGCGGATGTCAATTGTTTTTTAGAAGTTTGCGCTTCTTTTTTCGCTCCGCAAGAAGAAAGTAGTAGACAGAAACAAAATGTTGATAATAGGTAAGTTATAAGTTTCATAATTTTATGGTTTTAAGTTATTATTCTTTTGTTTTGAAAATTAGACGTGTAGATTCTTTGAAATGCTGCATTTGTTTTAAAGAAAAAATTTGAGAATATCTATCTCCGTTTGTTTAAATTAAAGAGATATGGAAAACGAGTCAGCGTCTTGCCATGCCGGAAATTTAGTTCTAAAATTTTGTAACTCTCTCAAATTAAGGGTAGCCGTACAAATGTCTTCTTTAAAATCTTTCGTAGTAGCCAGTACCTTTCCTTTGGCATCTAAAATCTGAGAATTTCCGGCATATTCAAAAATGTTATCTTTATGTATACCTCCTATGCGATTGGCTCCGCATACGTAGGCCATGTTTTCAATAGCGCGCGCCGCTAAAAGCGTTTTCCAGACGTGTGCTCGCGATGCAGGCCAATTGGCCGTGTATATCAGTAAGTCATAGTTATTGTTTACATTTCGAGCCCATACGGGGAAACGTAAGTCGTAACAAATCAGCAAACGGATATTCCATTCTTTATAAGGAATAATCAGCGATTTGTTCCCCGACGAAAAACTTTTTCCCTCGTCGCCGATACGGAATAGATGGTGCTTGTCGTAGAAAAACTCGCCTTTTTCGGGTGTAATAAAAAATCCTCGATTATAGAAACTGTTGTTCTCTTCGGCAATAAAACTTCCGGATATTGCCATTTTGAACTCCGAAGCCCATTGATGGAGGAGTTGTACTGTTTCTCCCGATGTAGGTTCTGCCAATTGCCGACTATTCATGCTGAAACCGGTTGTAAACATTTCTGGTAATACGGCAATGTCGGTTTTTCCGGAGAGGCTTTCTATTAGTTTTTCTGCCCGTTGTAAATTCTTCGCTTTGTTCTCCCACTCAATATTGAATTGCAGGGCGGAGATGCGTAGTTCATTCATAAACGTCTGTTTAATTATATAACAAATAAAGCGGAAAATGTTTGTTTTTCATCTCCCGCTTTATTTAATATTTTTATTCTATCGCGAAACGTTCCGGAAATCTTCCGTTTTTGTTTCGATAAAATTCTTTGATTTTTTTCAGATCGGTCTGTTCATCTCCGGTAGGATAGAAAATTTCAGTAAGGCCTATTTCCTTTTTTTTATAATCAAGATAGGCCAAGACGATAGGAACTTCTGCTTTCAAAGCAATGTAGTAAAATCCCATTTTCCAGTTCGGGTTTCTTTTCCGTGTGGCTTCGGGTGTTATTGCAACGCTGAACCGTTTGCGTATTTTAAATTGCTGGGCGATTTGATCAACCAAATCGGTTTTTCTGTCTCTATCTACGGGAACTCCTCCCATAGACTTAAATATTACATTGAAAGGGAAAAAGAACCAGTCTTTCTTTATCAAAAAACCGGCAAATCTGCCGAGAGAAAGGTAGGCCAGTTTCCCTAATATAAAATCCCAGTTGCTGGTGTGCGGAGCAACGCAAATAACACACTTTTCCAAATCGGGGATGGTACATATAACCTTCCATCCGGCAATATGGAGAATAAACCGGCTGATCGCTTTTTTCATATTTCCGAATTAAGATCGATCTTATTTAGACGTATTTCTCAATTGTTCTATTTCGTCTATGATTTCCCCGATGGTTTTATCCAGATCGGCGATTAAACTATCGTAATATTTTTTTACTAATTTCGGATTGTCTTTGCCGTCGGTGTGATTGATACGGCTGGCAAAGTCTTTTTGTGTGTTTACTATTTTATTCAATAAAGCATCCGCTTTCTCAGAGTCTATATCTTTTTCATAGAATTTGATGAAAAGACATTCCGAATATAATTCGCTTGTTATAAAATTCAGTTCTTTTTTCAGGTTTCGTTTATTCGCCATAATTTTAGATATTATAAATATAAAAAATAAGTTCTACTACAACAAAAGTACAGCTTTTCATTGAGAAAATAATGTTTATGTCAAGTTAATTTCTTAGAAGAAAGATTTGGGGAAGGAAGTTTCTTGATATATACAACAATACGGAAGAGTTTTATTATATTTGTACTCTTTCAACCAATAAATAATAATTTTAAGACATAGATTTTGATTTTTATATGGCAGACGACAAAAAGGTAATTTTTTCTATGGTAGGAGTCAGTAAAATCTATCCTCCGCAGAAACAGGTATTAAAGAATATCTATTTATCGTTTTTTTACGGTGCGAAAATCGGTATTATCGGATTGAATGGTTCAGGTAAATCTACATTGTTGAAAATCATTGCCGGATTAGATAAATCGTATCAGGGTGAAGTGGTTTTTTCTTCCGGTTATTCGGTAGGCTATTTAGAACAGGAGCCGCATTTGGACGATGAGAAAACGGTAAAAGAGGTTGTTCAGGAAGGGGTTCAAGAAGTTCTTGACATATTGGCCGAATATGAAGAAGTCAATTTGAAATTCGGCGATTCCGATGTACTTGAAGACCCGGATAAGATGGATGCCTTGATTGCCCGGCAAGCGGAGTTGCAAGATAAGATAGACGCTACCGACGCATGGAATATTGATACGAAATTAGAACGTGCGATGGACGCTTTACGTTGTCCGCCCGAAGACCAAAAGGTGAAATATCTTTCCGGTGGCGAGCGCCGTAGAGTAGCTCTTTGCCGTTTATTGTTGCAACAACCCGATATTTTGTTACTTGACGAGCCTACGAATCATTTGGATGCAGAGTCTATCGATTGGTTAGAACAACATTTGCAGCAATATGCCGGTACGGTTATAGCCATCACGCACGACCGTTATTTCCTTGACCATGTGGCCGGATGGATTCTCGAACTTGACCGTGGCGAAGGTATTCCTTGGAAAGGAAACTACTCTTCTTGGTTGGAGCAGAAGACTAAACGTATGGAGTTGGAAGAGAAACAGGCCAGTAAACGGCGTAAAACGCTCGAACGCGAGTTGGAGTGGGTACGTATGGCGCCTTCCGCTCGTCATGCCAAAGGTAAAGCCCGTTTAAATTCGTATGATAAATTGCTGAATGAAGACCAAAAAGAACGGGAAGAAAAGTTGGAAATATTCATCCCCAACGGTCCCCGTTTGGGAAACAAAGTAATAGAGGCCGTGCAGGTATCTAAGGCGTACGGTGATAAATTATTGTTCGATAATCTTAACTTCATGTTGCCGCCTAACGGTATTGTCGGAGTTATAGGCCCTAACGGGGCGGGAAAGACAACTCTATTTAAACTGATTATGGGGTTGGAACAGAGCGATAAAGGCCTTTTTGAGGTAGGCGAAACGGTGAAAACGGCATACGTAGACCAATCGCATAAAGACATAGATCCGAAAAAAAGCGTATATCAGGTCGTTTCCGGCGGGCAGGAAACTATTCGTATGGGAGGAAAAGAGGTGAATGCTCGGGCTTATTTGTCGCGTTTTAATTTTACCGGATCTGATCAGGAAAAATTATGCGGCGTCCTTACCGGTGGAGAGCGAAATCGTTTGCATTTGGCTATGGCGTTGAAAGAAGAAGGTAATGTATTGTTGCTGGATGAACCTACCAACGACATTGATGTAAATACGTTACGGGCACTGGAAGAAGGGCTGGAAAATTTTGCAGGATGCGCAGTGGTTATTTCGCACGATCGTTGGTTCTTAGACCGTATCTGTACTCATATTTTGGCGTTCGAAGGTAATTCGGAAGTATTTTATTTTGAGGGGTCGTATTCCGAGTATGAAGAGAATAAACGTAAGCGTATGGGAAACGTAGAACCCAAACGTGTTCGTTATCGCAAATTAATGGAAAACTAAATTAATTCAAATTTCCTCAAATAGTATGGGGGACGAAAAAGCGAACCGAAACTCGGTTCGCTTTTTTATTTCGCACTATTTGCTCTTGATAATTATATAGAGTTTATTATTAAATTATTGGCTTTATCTATCTCTATTGTATCTAAGGCTGCTAAATAAATTTTAGTTGTTTTTTCAGAGTCGTGCCCCATGCTTTCGCTAATTACCGACAAAGGTATCTTTTTGCTTTTGGCTATGCTTGCCCATGTATGCCGGGCTACGTACATGGTTAACGGAATGGATAAACCTGATTTTTCTCCTATGATTTTTAATTTGTTGTTGATAAAGTGTCTTTTGTTAATGTATTGTTCTCTTTCATTTTTTCCTGTATATTTAATGATGGGAAACAAGTAAGGAGAATCTTTGACATTGTATTTATCTACAATATCTTGCATACATTTTTCCCATTTTATGAAAAGTTGTTGTTGCGTTTTTCTTCGTCGATAAGACAAGACACCCATATTTAGATCTTTCTTTTTCAAATAAGCGATATCGACGAAGGACATGCCTCGTGTATAGAAACTGAATAAAAATAAATCTTTTTCGAAGTTTAATGAATGACGTTTCGATAAATAAATATCTTTAAAATTTTTGATATCTTTAAGTGATATGGCGCGTTTTACGGTTTTGTCTATTCCGGTATAGACGTGTTTGAAAGGATATTTTTGTTCAGTGATTTTTTTCTCTACGGCTCTGTTGTACACTGCTCTGAGAATACGCATATAGAAAGAGATGCTGTTCATCGATATGTTGTTGTGTTTTAAATAGCACTCGTACGACATTATTAGGTCGGAATCGAATAGTTCGAAAGTTACGTCGCTGTTTTGGCGAAATCGTTTGAAACTGTTTAGTGTAGTCGTATATGTTTCGTATGTACCATATCTTCCCAATAGTTGTAACTGATTTATAGTTTTTTGCATAAACTTGAAAAAACTATTTTCGTTTTTCCGTTGCCGGAATATTGATATAATATCATCTGCCGAATAGTTTGCCCTTTTGTAATTCAGTTCGCAGATAATGAGCCAAAATCCGTTCATATCTGTTGTGATACGTTTTTTGATTGCGGAAAGATAATCGAACCTTGCACTATTGTCAGCTATGACTATTGAAGATGTCTGATTGTTCCATTCGTTGGGATAAATCTGATAATTTGTTCTATACTGACGAATTATGCGGTTCTGGATAATCTGGTAATATATTGTTCCCTGTTTGTCATTTTTTATAGAAGCGCGGAACTTGATTTTAATTGAAGCCATTTTTTGTACTGTTTATTATTTGAAAAAATTGTGTAACCGGTTTTGAGAATAATGCTTGTCATAAAAAAGGAGTTTTTCTGATAATAGAAAATAAGTGGATACGATTTGTTGTTTGTTATCGGATAACGATGTCTTGAAAATTTAAAAATTTGTTTCATATTGTTTTGAGATTTTTGTTACAGTGCTAATTATAATTGATTACGAGGTAATTTGCTAATTGATAAGTTGGAGGTTTAAAAGAATGAAATCGATTTCGTGTTGTAATATCAAACGTAATGTTTTAAAATAATCGTTTTTGTTTTGGCAATTTTGAAGAAATCGGTGTTTTTGCTAAATTCGTTCCGTCAATTTGATAAAAAATAAGGTTTAAAACTTGCGAATCATAAAAAAAAAGCGATATTTTCTTACAGAATATTTTGCTTATATAATTATAACTGTCTAAATTTGCATCGTTATTTAAGAATAAAGCGATTGATAATGATTAGCACTCAACTACATCTGAATAACCTATTGGGTATTTTAACTCTCAAAGTCGTCGTGGACGGGGAAAGAGAAAGGTATGTAGCTGCTTTATGAAATAAATTAAGGAATTACAGTAGTAAAGACCTTTCTCTGAATTGAATGAGAAGGTCTTTCGCTTTTTAAATAAGTAGAGTTTAATTTATAGTCCGATATGAAAAAACAGTTACGCAGTTCATTTAGCACGCAGGGACGCCGTATGGCTGGCGCCAGAGCATTGTGGCGTGCTAACGGTATGAAAGAAAGTCAGTTAGGAAAACCTATTATAGCAATTGTCAATTCGTTTACACAATTTGTACCCGGCCATGTGCATCTGCATGAGATAGGCCAGCAAGTAAAGGCGGAAATAGAGAAACTCGGATGTTTTGCTGCCGAATTCAATACTATCGCTATTGACGACGGTATTGCGATGGGGCACGATGGCATGTTGTATTCTCTTCCTTCGCGTGATTTGATAGCTGATAGCGTAGAATATATGGTAAACGCCCATAAAGCGGATGCTATGGTTTGTATCAGCAATTGCGATAAAATAACTCCGGGAATGTTGATGGCGGCTATGCGGTTGAACATTCCTGCCGTGTTTGTATCCGGAGGCCCTATGGAGGCCGGAAACTATAAAGGTCGTGCGCTCGATTTGATTGATACGATGATTGATTCTGCCGATACAACAATACCGGATGAGCAAATTGCCCATATAGAACAGTCTGCGTGCCCTACGTGCGGATGTTGCTCGGGTATGTTTACTGCAAATTCGATGAACTGTCTGAATGAAGTTATCGGATTAGCGTTGCCCGGTAACGGGACAATTGTATCTACACACGAAAATCGCCGTCAATTGTTTAAAGATGCAGCGGCTTTGATAGTAAAAAATACATATAAATATTACGAAGAAGGAGACGAAAGCGTTCTGCCTCGCAGCATTGTTACTCGTGCTGCGTTTCTCAATTCAATGACGTTGGATATCGCTATGGGAGGCTCTACCAATACGGTGTTGCATCTGTTGGCTGTGGCTCAGGAAGCGGGAGTAGATTTTAAAATGGATGACATCGACATGCTGTCACGGCGTGTGCCTTGTCTTTGTAAGGTTGCTCCTAATACGAATAAATATCATGTGCAGGATGTGAATCGTGCGGGCGGTATTATCGCCATAATGGACGAACTGAATAAAGGCGGATTGGTGGATACTTCCGTTAGACGAGTAGATGGGTTGACATTGGCCGAAGCTATAGATAAATATAGTATAACCAGCCCGAATGTTTGCGATGAGGCTGTACAGAAATACAAAAGCGCGGCAGGAGGTAAATTTAATCTGGTACTGGGTTCGCAAGCAGCTTACTATAAAGATTTGGACACCGATAGAGCAGAAGGCTGCATTCGTGATTTACAACACGCTTATTCCAAAGATGGAGGTTTGGCGGTGCTGAAAGGAAATATAGCCCAAGACGGCTGTGTAGTAAAAACGGCGGGAGTGGATGAAAGTATCTGGAAGTTTACCGGTCCGGCCAAAGTATTTAATTCTCAGGATTCTGCTTGCGAAGGTATTTTGGGCGGAAAAGTGGTAAGCGGAGATGTTGTCGTAATTACGCACGAAGGTCCCAAAGGCGGTCCCGGAATGCAAGAAATGTTATATCCGACCTCTTATATTAAATCGAAACATTTAGGAAAAGAGTGCGCGCTTATTACAGACGGGCGTTTTTCCGGAGGAACTTCCGGCTTGTCTATCGGACATATCTCGCCCGAAGCAGCCGCAGGCGGAAATATCGGTTTAATAAAAGACGGCGATATAATAGACATAGATATACCGGCACGTTCTATCAATGTTCGTTTGAGCGAAGAAGAAATAGCGCAACGCAGAGCTGAGGAAGAAGCTCGCGGAAAAGAGGCGTTTGCACCGCAAGGGCGCAATCGTTATGTATCGAAAGCGCTGAAAGCCTATGCCAATATGGTAAGTTCGGCCGATAAAGGCGCGGTAAGAATTATTGAATAATCAGAAAAAAAGAAATAAAATGTCGAAACAGAAGATCAGTGGTTCGGATGCGTTAATTCTTTCTCTTTTAGAAGAGGGGGTAACAACTATATTCGGATATCCGGGAGGTCAGATAATTCCGGTATTCGATCGTTTGTACGATTATAAAGATAAGCTGCACCATGTGTTAGTGCGTCATGAGCAAGGAGCTACGCATTCGGCGCAAGGGTATGCACGCGTGTCAGGAAAAGTCGGGGTAGCGTTGTTTACCTCAGGGCCGGCAGCGACAAACGCTATTACCGGACTGGCCGACGCTATGATGGATAGTACTCCTATTGTAGTGATAACGGGGCAGGTTCCGTCGCACATGTTGGGAACGGACGCTTTTCAAGAAACGGATGTGATGGGTATAACATTGCCTATTACCAAATGGGCGTACCAGATTCGTCGTCCCGAAGAGATTGCCGGAGCCGTTGCTCGGGCATTTTATATAGCTCGGACGGGGAGACCCGGACCTGTGGTACTTGACCTGACCAAAGACGCCCAAGTGGGATTGACAGAGTTCGAATATAAAAAATGCGATTACATACGTAGTTATGTCCCTGTACCCAAAATAGAGAGACAGGATATAATCAATGCGGCAGAATTGATAAATACCGCAAAGAAACCGCTAATGCTTGTAGGTCAGGGTGTTGTGCTTAGTAATGCGGAAAAAGAGATTATTGCAGTTGCCGAAAAAGCGGGAATACCGATGGCTGTTACATTGCTCGGTTTATCGGCAATACCCTCAGGGCATCCTTTATACAAAGGCATGCTGGGGATGCACGGTAATATAGGTCCTAATATCAAAACAAATCAATGTGATGTATTGATAGCGGTAGGTATGCGGTTTGACGATCGTGTTACAGGCGATTTGAAATCGTACGCAACGCAAGCTAAAATTATACATTTTGATATAGATGCGTCTGAATTCAATAAGAATGTTAAAGCCGATGTAACCGTATTAGGAGACGCTAAACAAACGTTGGCGGCGTTATTTGATGAAATAAAAGAAAACAGCTATAAAGAATGGGTAGATTCTTTTGCCCCTTGCGAACAGGCTGAATCTGAAAAAGTTATTATGCCCGAAATCTCTCCGAAGAGCGGTTTGTTGAAAATGGGCGAGGTGGTGCGTAAAGTATCGGAAGCATCTGGAAATAAAGCTGTTTTAGTAACAGATGTAGGCCAAAATCAGATGTTCGGAGCGCGATATTTTAAGTTTACACAGACTCGTAGCGTGGTAACATCCGGCGGATTAGGGACGATGGGATTTGGTTTGCCTGCCGCTATTGGCGCTAAATTTGCCGCTCCCGACAGAACCGTTTGCTTGTTTTGCGGCGATGGCGGTTTACAGATGACCATACAGGAGTTGGGAACGATTCTTGAAACAGGAGTAGGCGTAAAAATCATTCTGTTGAATAATAATTATCTGGGAATGGTTCGCCAATGGCAACAACTGTTTTTCCATGAACGTTATTCGGAAACGGTTATGGTTAATCCCGATTTTGTTATGTTGGCGTCAGCCTATGGCATCAAAAGCCGTCGGGTAGAGATGCGTGAAGATTTGGATGATGCGATTGCGGAAATGTTATCGGATGATGCTCCGTTCTTGCTCGACGTTTGTGTAGAAGAGGCCGGTTTGGTGTTTCCGATGGTTCCGGCGGGAGGATGCGTCTCGGATATTATGTTGAATCCTTCTGAGAAATATTAAAAACAGCGTATTATGGATAAAAAATTATATACGGTTACCGCTTACTCTGAAAATCAAGTAGGCTTGTTGAATCAAATAGCTACCATATTTACTCGGCGGCGTCTAAACATAGAAAGCCTATCGGTATCGGCATCGGCTATCGAAGGGGTACATAAGTTTACGATAACTACTTATAGCGATGAGGAGACTGTTAGCAAATTGGTAAAACAAATCGAAAAGAAAGTCGACGTTTTACGTTCGTTCTATTATTTGGACGATGAAATTATATACCAAGAGGTAGCTTTGTACAAAGTTCCTACAAAGAAATTGATGGAAGATAATCGGATTGAAGAGATTGTTCGTTCGCATAGTGCCCGTATTTTGGAAGTGAATAATGATTTTACGGTTATTGAAAAATCCGGACATTCTGACGAAACGCAACGCCTGTTTGAAGAATTGAGTAAGATAGAGGTACGCCAGTTTGTTCGTTCCGGACGAGTAGCTATAACCAAGTCGACCGTCGAGCATGTCAGTATCTTTTTGCAACAACAAGAAGATAGACGTTTAGGTATGCGTGATTGAGAATTATGGAGAAAGTAGTTCGTTTTACTTATCATATTCATGCCTCTCAGGGCAACGCTCAGGGAGAGTTATCTCTATCTCAACTGGTAAAGTGGATGCTTGACGCAGCTACTTCTCATGCTGAGTCGTGGGGAGTAGGGTATAGTACATTGATAAGGGAAAATCGTGTATGGGTATTAGCCCGTTTAGGTGTAGAGATAGAATCGTTCCCGGCAATAGGAGATACGCTGGTTATAGAGACTTGGATTGAAGGATATAACCCGCATTTTTCCGCTCGTAATTATAGTTTTACCGATGTATCGGGGCGGAGTTTCGGATATGCCCGTACTATCTGGTCGGTTATAGATATAGATACCAGACAATCTGTGGACATAGGTGGCTTCTGCCACATGGAACGGTTGGTGTCAGGCAAAGAATGTTCTATGCCGTCGTTAAGTAAAATTAGGGATGTCGAAGATGGAGAAATTACTTTCCGTTCCGTTAGATATTGTGATATAGATCTGAATCGGCATGTGAATAGCGTAAAGTATATCGAGTACATGCAAGATGTTTTTCCGATAGAAATATACGATGAGTATCGGATTTCCAGATTTGAAATAAATTATATCAATGAAGC
>JAFUKV010000046.1 GCA_017467745.1 Bacteroidaceae bacterium
CATTACCGATGAGAACGGACGTATATCTGAATTTTCGTTCGACTTCCTGACTCCGGGCGAAAAATACATTGCCACCGTATATGCCGATGCTCCAGATGCAGACTATGAAAAAAATCCTCAGGCCTACATCATACGGCAATACATTGTAACCAACAAATCAAAGCTAAAACAACCGTTAGCCCGTAGCGGAGGTTTTGCCGTCAGTGTAAAAAAAGTAACACCCGAGCAAAATATAAAAGGGATAAAGAAACTTTAAAACGTATCGTACAACGCTTAGGCATTCTTAAAAACTTCTTGTCATAAAAAAGCGAACCCTAAGAATCTTCCAATTTTTAGGGTTCGCTTCATTATCAGGCAGCCTTATCACCATTTCAATGGTTAGTTCCTTCAAACAATTCGTAATTATCTTTTTTCTGTTCCGATTTTATTTTGAAATTATTAAATGTATAGCTGACCGATAATGTTATCAACGGGTACGACGGTTTAATGCGTGTATGCGATTTCAAACTCGGCGTATTTATATCGCTGACATATCTGGCAGAACCGAATATATCTTTAAACGAAAGCGTTCCGGTAAGCCGGCGATTGAAGAACTGTTGCCGTACACCCAAATTGACATAGAAAAAAGAGTTTACCTTTCCCTGCGTGCTGACAGACGGCCCTACAAAATTTCCGTCCAACTGTACACGTGTATATTTAGCTACATCGAAAGAGTTAGACAGCGATATATCATAATTCGTACTGGACTCATCGCTTCCCTCCGTTCTGAAATTATTTTCTACTCGATAATGATAAAGATTTCCGTTCAGATTCGCATTCCACCAACGGGTAATTTTAGCTTCTACGCTCAATTCCAGCCCCGTTGCATAATCGTTTCCGACATTCGCCATGGAGTCCAACGTTACACCGGCTTTAAACGGCACACGCAAACGCTCGAATTTATCTTGACGATAACGATGGAAAAGCGTTGCCGACAAAGAATATCCGCTACCGAAACTCTTTCTATATCCTAACTCATACGAATAGATGTATTCCGGACGTATATCCGGGTTGCCTATTTCTGCCGTAAAATAATCTCGATAAGTAATATACGGTTCCATATAATATAGCTCCGGACGGCTGGTACGTCTCGAAAAACCAAGACTTAATCGATGTTCTCCCGGCAAATTATACGCAACATGCGCCGACGGAAACAATTCAAACTGGTTGCGTGTGCGGTCTGCCCACTCTTTGGAACTGTCCAAAATCTGATGCGTATGTTCGCCACGTAGCCCCAACTGAACATCAAAGGCTTTGTAACTCTCTCCCCAAATGGCGTAAATGCTGTTTACTCCCCGCAAAAACAAAAAAGTATTGTAAATATTATCATCCCAATAAAAATTGTGCGTTTCCGGATTCCAGAACTCCATAGAGTAATCACCGTCTTCACAATACATAAAATATTGATACCCTGCCTCTAATTTTCCGGTTTTACTATATGGATATACATAATCCAAATTCGCCTTGATAGTACCCCGATACTCATCTTCGTAAGCACGGTGTCCATGCTCTCGAACATTCTGCCGATAAAGATCACTCTCAAAATATTCCAACGAATTTCCGCCGTACTTTCCATACAATCCGGCAGTCAATTTATGTCCATCATCATTAAATTTATGCTCTACACCCAAATTTAACGACCAGATTGTTTCATGATTGTCATAATCATCCTTACTGACAAAATCTTGTTTAGGAATCAGCACGACTCCTCTTAAAGATTGTTCTTCCGAATATGCCAAATCGCCAGAACGCTGCTTTCCGGAGTAACCTGCCTCAAAATCTATATTATAACGGGTTCTGGGCATATCATATTGCCAACCCGCTTTACCTGAATATATATAAAACATCCCGTCGCGCGGCCCCATACTACGCGATATAGTTACCGTATCTCGCACTACGGTTGTCTTATTCTGCTCAAAATCACTCTCCCGCCAACGGTTAGAGGCGTTTCCGCCGATATACCAACGGGAACGGCCATGTTGATAACTCAACAAAAAATCCGCACCCTTCGACCACACGGTACTACCCGTCAGATTGACCATACCGCTCCACCCATCTCCGAAATTCTTTTTGGTAACAATGTTTATAATGCCCACATCTCCTTCCGCCTCATAACGTGCCGATGGAGAGGTTATAATCTCAATATTCTGTATATGGCTCGACGGCACTTGCTCTAACGCTTGCGTGCCGCTATACAGCGACGGCTTACCATCTATATAAACAAGAAATCCCTGACTACCTCTGAATGAAACATTGCCTTCCGCATCGACCCGAATAGAAGGTGTATTTTCCAAAATATCGACAGCCGTACCGCCCCCTGCCATCATATTGGACGAACCGTCTATAATACGCTTGTCTATTTGATAAACCACCTGTTTTTTCGACGCAACAATCTCAACAGTTTCCAGCCCTGTCTCCAAAGGCCGTAATCCGATTATACCCATATCCGCATTTTTTCCGGACAGCTTGAACGCCGGCGAAATATACGGATCATAACCGAAATAATTCACTTGTAAAACATATTCATTCTCCGGTACATTTTTGAACAGAAACAAACCGCTTTCATCGGTTTGTTCTTTGTAAAGAGTTTTCCCGCCTACCGACAAATAAACATCCGAAAATAACAATGCCTCTTTCGTTACGGCATCCACCACTTTGCCTTTTACTTCTAATGAATAAAGCGGATAAGAAATCAAAGAAAGAAAAATAAAAAACAGTGTTCTCATAATATTTATTCCAACAAAAAATTTCCCGAAAATTGTATTCCTGCAAAATCGCACCTCTACAAAATTTTGCACAGAGTGTGCAAAGATACGATTTATGAAACCGCTACCCATTACTAAAATCAAAAAAATTATCCGGAACATCTATAAATAACAAAGGCGGCCACCCCGACCGCCTTTGAGAACCAACTCTATTCTTAAAAAGAAACCAATTATAAAACTTACTTACCGTAAATTTATTATCCTTTGTCTAATTAGATAGACAAAAGAGTAAAAGGTTTAATCTACTATACGTTTTTTCTACAAAAAAAATCTTCATTTTCAAAATGCCTTATTCTAAGCCGCCAAATCGTACATCGATACCCTCGTCTTCTAACGCCGTGTTCTTTATTTGCCGCATACGATCAGGAATCTTTCCTTTCACAAATTCAGGGATATTATATGCTTGCATAAAATCTTTATAAAAACCGGGATTCTGCTGAGGCAACATAAAACATTTCGAAGCAATCCCCCTCTCATCTATATGCGCCAAATAAGGTCGAGTGTACATTCCATCCTGTCTCTTACTGCTGAATACCACCCAACGGCTATTGCTCGACCACGAATGATAACTATCCGGAAACGGGCTATTTATTTCCGTCATCAGGCGAATACTTTTACTCTCTATATCATACAAACATAAATCGGCATCATTATGCCAGATAGGGAAAGTACCATATTCTGTAACAGTACACATCAGATATTTACCATCCGGCGAAACACGTGGAAACAACGCGCTTTTGTTTTCACGCGCTGCGCTGTAAAGCGTATCTACCTCATGTCCGAACGAACGAGTTTCCGGATCGAATCCGATGCTGCAAAGGCTATACTTGACTTTCTCAAACTCTCCGGGCATCTTTACAGAATCGGCCGAACAGAAATAAAGCGTCTTTCCGTCAGGAGAAAACGTCGGAAACGTCTCGAACGCCGTTGGCGAAAAAATCTTCTCCGTCGTGATTATTTCATGTTTCTCAACATCATACACTACCACATCCGATTTCATATCATACACCTCCACATGGTTAGAGTGATTCATGTGTACGCCTATCGGGGTCAGATTTACCGAAAAGGCGACATACTTGCCAGACGGATGCCAAGACGGATATACTAACGGCGACATGGTTTCAGGAGTTCGGGTATTCAGCTTTTCAACTTTTTCGCCATCTATAACATAAGTTCCATCATGAAAAACGCGCATGTGCATCAACATTTTATCCGGATCTTGCATACAAAAAGAATGGCAATTAATACAACTTTCATCCGTCAGTTTATTTTCAAAAACAGCAGTCTGTTCAAAACTCTCTAAATGCCGTTGATAGATACCCATATTTTTCCAGATATTGCATGGTTCAATCAAACGATACGCCAAATAAGGATCTACCGGATCTTTCGCTACAAAAATTCTGAATATTTTATAAGCCGTCCACTCATTTTCCTGTTTAAACCGCACAGCTACTGATATAGAATCACCGGCAGATTCATTCAGCAAAACACGCCACTCTTTCTCCGATATTTCAATTTTTCCGTTTCCGGAACGGACATCTATCTCTCTTTCTCCATTTGAAAAAACAACCGAATAATTATCGGCTTCCGTTTCTACGCAAAAATTCAAAGGAGCTATATTATACGGAATCGTAACACCTAAATAATCCGGAAAAATTTTCGGATACATATCTATGTGTTTACTCACAGAAACATGTTCTGAACACGATGTCAAAACAATGCAACATAACAAAAATGCCCAAACTTTACTTCGCATATTCATATTTACGTCTTCTTTTCCTAATTTTTAAACATCATGTAATACCAATATGTATCGCCAAAATTCCGACTCATTATACTTCTCAGATTTGGCGAATTCCTATTCGATAAAAACATCTGCTTATATTGCTTATGCCGTTCTACCGTAGCGGGACTGACACCATACCTTTTCCAATAATCAGAATCGCTTTCCGAATAAACCATAACAGCTTCCTCAAAACTTCTCGGTAACACCGCAAGTGCCGGCGTCCCGAAATATTCCCCTACAAAAGCCTTAAACCCGGCCATATCTTTTTCCAACAGATACTCACAACCCAAATAACTCACATATTTTTTGTTTGAAACATCGGCTTTCAACACTTCAATCAAATGATCTTTCGTGTCTGCAAGGAAAGACTTACCGCCCTTTACCGACAACGCTTTTCTCTTTTCGCCCAACTCCTCATCTGCCAATACCGCCTCATCATTATACAAAAATCGCCGGTATTTTTCCGCCCAATCACGATAAAACAACGTCTTATCCAACAACAGCAACAACTTTTCCGCTGCCGGATATTCTCCCAATATCAAACAGCATTGTACCATACGCTGTAACATACGAGGATTGTTATACTTCACACCTATTGCGACATTCGAACTTAGTGCCAAGTGTTGCGATTTAGCAATCGCACCGATATTAAAATAGCAATCGCTCAACACAAAATAATCGTCATTAAATTCAAATTTCTTTATAAGCCCCTCTTTTCCACGCTGATCGAACAAAAACATATAATCGGCTAAAACACCTTTCTTTGAAAGCGCCAAATTCAAATAGTTCAACTGACGGGCATCTAACTTCTGTCCCCTCGATTCTTGTATTATTCTATCCCAATCTCCGACATAGGCATAATAGTTCATCGCTTTTAAACGATTATGACCAAGATAAAAAAACGACGAAACACAGTAAATTACAGCTACTGTCACAATCACAGCCTGTACTCCACACCACAAGCCGATAGCAGGTATCCTTTTTATTCCTTTCAATAGCGGTATGAATAACAACCCGACCGGAAGAACAATCCACGATAAATAGATATTCCACATCGGTTTTATGGAAGAATTGTAATAAAAATCTGGAAGAAAGGCCATTCGGCAAGATCCTACCTGCATTAAATACACACTAAATAAGGGAAACAATACTCCCAAGATCAGAAAAGCAACAAGAGCCAGCACTTTTGCCAAAGAGTGTTTCCCCCCTAAAACATCATATATTACAGCGGAAACAACAAATAATCCTGACACCGGACCTGCCGCATAAAATAAAACCGGAACTGATAAAATTCCGATTAAAAACCTATATGGAAACTTTTTTATCGACACATACAAATCAAGTACCCATAAACAAAACAAATAAGCCACCGTCCCCTGCAAAAAATAATAAACATTCATTTGGACAAACAACAATGCGACAGCAGGAGACATATATAGTATAAACGAATGGTATGCTGGCAATTGCTTACGGATAACAAATGCGGAGGCAATAATAATCAAAGAAAAAAGAGCTGCGCAAATCAATGCTCCGACATAAGGTATGATAAAAAACTGCAATAAAAAAACTGCGACGTAAGCCGATAAACCACCGACGTCCGCTATTACATTATATGCAAAATCAGATGAATACAAAAACGTCTGATTTTGCTCAATATAAAAGAAATGGTATGCACCTGTAAACTGTAACAACAAAAACAACACCACAAATACAGATAGTAACACCATTCCCCATCCGTATTTTTTCAACATAGATTTCATC
>JAFUKV010000047.1 GCA_017467745.1 Bacteroidaceae bacterium
CAATCAAATTGATTTTAAATTTTTCATTTCCGTAGTTCCACCATGTAGTCGTAGCGGCCGAAGTAATCGTAATACCACGTTCTTGTTCTTGCTCCATCCAGTCCATCGTTGCAGCGCCATCATGCACTTCACCGATTTTATGGGTCAAACCGGTATAGAAAAGAATACGTTCAGAAGTCGTAGTCTTTCCAGCATCGATATGCGCCATGATACCGATGTTTCTGGTATATTTTAATTGTTCATCTGATGATTTAGCCATCTTTACTCTCTGTTAATTTATTATTCGATTAGAATCTAAAATGAGCGAATGCACGATTGGCTTCTGCCATTTTATGCATATCTTCTTTTCTTTTAAACGCACCGCCTTGTTCATTAAATGCGTCTATAATTTCCGCTGCCAACTTATCAGACATGGTTTTTCCACCTCTTTTGCGGGCATAAGATATCAAGTTTTTCATCGAAATGGATTCTTTACGATCGGGGCGGATTTCGGTAGGAACTTGAAATGTTGCTCCACCCACACGGCGAGATTTAACTTCTACTTGAGGAGTAATGTTTTCCAATGCTTTTCTCCAAATTTCAAGTGAAGATTTTTCTTCATTCGCCATCTTAGCTTTCACAGCCTCCAACGCCGAATAGAAAATAGTATAGGCAATACTTTTTTTGCCATCATACATTAAATGGTTAACAAATTTCGTAACCTTCACATCACTGAAGACAGGATCAGGAAGAACGACCCTTTTCTTTGGTTTTGCTTTTCTCATTTTTACAAAAAAATTGTGTTCTTGTTTTTGGTTGCTTTTCATATCTTCAACAAGACCCGCCGGCCTTATTTACTCAACCTAATCAGCCTATCCAATAAACTCAAACTAGCTTAAAACTAATTTAAAATTCTCTTTTCAGGAAAGTTTATTTTTTACCTTTTGCCGCAGCCTGACCTGCTTTGGGACGTTTTGCTCCGTATTTAGAGCGACGTTGAGTACGACCGTTCACACCGGCAGTATCTAATGTACCGCGAACAATATGGTAACGCACACCGGGAAGATCTTTCACACGACCGCCTCTTACCAACACGATTGAGTGTTCTTGCAAATTGTGTCCTTCTCCCGGAATATAAGAGTTCACCTCTTTACCATTTGTTAAACGTACCCTCGCTACTTTACGCATTGCAGAGTTCGGTTTTTTCGGAGTAGTAGTATACACTCTCACACAAACACCACGTCTTTGAGGACATGATGCCAATACAGGAGATTTACTCTTATCTTCCAAGCAAACCCGTCCTTTTCTTACTAATTGCTGAATTGTAGGCATTTCTTAGAACTTTTTACTTTTTAATTATTGAATTTTCTACATTTATTACAGACGTCAAAAACACCCAATACTTCCACATAACCAATATATTAGATGGAAATTCAGGTTCCTTTTTCGTCAAAAACGTTGCAAAGATAATCACTAAATTATTAGTAACCAAATGAAATACAAATATTTTAGTATTTTTTTTATCCGACAAAAACAAGAAGATTTTCCATGGACGATTTTGTAAACCTCAAAAAAAGGAAAAGCCCTAAGACTTTTCCTTTCTCACACAAACATTCAATCAAAATAAACAACAACCTTATCAACCTACCATCACGGCAGAAACAAACACAAAATCATTAAGAGTCTATTTTATAATAGATAATTTATAACAGAAATTATCTAAATAACATTTTTTCAACTACTTATTCAATGTTCTTAAAAACGTATCCTGACAAATTCTATCATTTTTCGACTTACGCCTACAAATATTTATCAGGGCGATTTTATAATAATAACGATGAATGGTGTATTTTTGTTCGATAAATACCAATCTTTTTTATATAATCTATCGGATATGACAAAAAATATCCCTTTATTACCGGCTTTAATACCGGGACGAATAGAAGCCGGATGCGACGAGGCCGGAAGAGGATGTTTGGCCGGAGCCGTTTTCGCGGCAGTCGTTATCCTGCCTCCCGATTTTTCCTGTCCGGAACTTAACGACTCAAAACAGCTGAGCGAACACCAACGCTACGCGTTACGCCCCCTTATAGAACAATCGGCTGTCAGTTGGGCAATCGGAACGGTATCTCCCGAAGAGATTGACAAAATAAATATCCTAAATGCGTCATTCCTCGCAATGCACCGAGCCATAAAACAACTTAAAATCGTTCCTCAACATCTACTTATCGATGGCAATCGATTCAATCCCTATCCAGACATAGAGCATACCTGCATTATTAAAGGAGACGGAAAATATTTGTCGATCGCTGCCGCTTCTATTTTAGCAAAAACATACAGAGATGATTATATGATGAAACTTCACACCGAATACCCCATTTATAATTGGGACAAAAACAAAGGTTATCCCACTCGAAAGCATCGAGATGCTATCAGGCAAAACGGCGCGTCTCCCTATCACAGAATGACATTTCAACTTTTAGAACGGCAGCTATCCCTCTTCTAACCCTTCACAAATATTTCAAAAGAATAATCTCCACATACAAAATATCCCCAAAGTTTCTATTTAAACTTTGGGGATATTTTTAGTTGAGAATTTTTATTATTTAGACTCCTCTTTCGTTTTAAAAGCCAAAGCATATAAACGCATTTGCTTGACCATAGATAACAAACCATTCGATCGAGTAGGAGACAAATGCTCTTTCAGCCCTATACGATCAATAAAATAGAGGTCTGCACCCAATATCTCATCGGGAGTATGTCCTGACAGAACCTTTACCAACATCGACACCAAGCCTTTTACAATAATGGCATCACTATCCGCCTTAAACAGAATCTTTCCATTTTCATAATCGGCCTGCAACCACACTCGGCTTTGACACCCTTCAATCAAATTTGAATCCGTTTTATATTTATCGTCCAGATTATCGGCAGCATTGCCCATCTCGATAATGACACTGTATCGATCCATCCAATCGTCTATCGCCGAAAAATCGTCAATAAACTCATCTTGCTGTTCATTAATCGTCATAGCCTACTTCAATTTCCATTCAAAACCATCTTTGGTATCCTTGATATCAAATCCTATTTCAGATAATCTATTACGAATAAAATCGGCAGTGCTCCAATCTTTTTTCGCTTTGGCATCCATACGGATATTCAGCAAAAGATCTATTGCTTTCTTATAAGATTCATTTTCTGCCGATTCGGAAGCGGTACACTCTTCTTTCAAACCTAAAATATCTAACATAAACGTTTTAAACGTATCTTTCAATTCTTTCAAATCAGATTCTGAAATCGTCGCCTTTTTATCCAAAACAGAATTTATACTTTTCGACGCTTCGAAAAGCGAAGAAATAACAATCGGACTATTCAAGTCATCACACATCGCCTCATAGCATTTTTCTCTAAGGCCTTTCACATCTACGGTAGACGACTCAGACGGTTGCAATTTTTTCAACTTTTCCCACGCATCCATCAATCGTTGCAGAGCTTTTTCCGATGCCGACAGCGCTTCACTACTAAAATCGAGCGTGCTACGATATTGTGCCTGCAAAATAAAGAACCGAATAGTCATGGGCGAAAACGCCTGCGAAAGCAACGGATGATTACCAGTAAAGAATTGATCGAGAGTAATAAAATTACCCAACGATTTCCCCATCTTCTGCCCATTGATAGTAATCATATTATTGTGCATCCAATAGCGTACGGTCTCCTTGCCGGTAGCGGCAACCGATTGAGCAATCTCGCACTCATGATGCGGAAAAAGCAAATCCATACCACCACCATGTATATCGAACTCTTCACCCAAATATTTCGTACCCATAGTAGAACATTCAAGATGCCATCCCGGAAATCCGTCACTCCACGGCGAAGGCCAACGCATAATATGTTCGGGGGCAGCTTTCTTCCACAAAGCGAAATCAAAACTATTCCGTTTTTCTTGTTGACCGTCAAGTTCACGCGTGGTATTAAGCAACTCGTCTATATTACGACCAGAAAGTTTACCATAATGATAGTCTCGGTTATATTTTTCCACATCAAAATATACAGAGCCTTCACTAATATAGGCATACCCGGCATCTAATATCCGTTTAATATATTCTATTTGCTCGATAATATGGCCGGAAGCATGCGGTTCTATACTGGGAGGAAGAACATTTAACCGCTCCATCGCTTTATGGTAGCGGTTCAAATAATACTGAACCACCTCCATAGGCTCCAACGATTCCAAACGAGCTTTTTTAGCAATTTTATCTTCCCCGTCATCGGCATCATGTTCTAAATGCCCTACATCCGTAATGTTACGAACATAACGGACTTTATATCCCAAATGCTGTAAAAAGCGGAATAATAAATCGAACGTTATGGCCGGACGAGCATGACCCAAATGCCCGTCTCCATATACCGTAGGGCCGCATACATACATTCCCACACGGTCAGGATGAATAGACTCGAAAAGTTCTTTTTTACGGTGCAATGTATTGTAAACCGTAAGTTTATTTTTATATGGATTCTCTGTTTCCATTTGTTTATACAATGTATTTTTATATTCTCAAAATAAGACGTGCAAAGGTAACAAGTTTTTTTGTATGAACAATTTCCTCTCCTGATTCATTCCTATTAGCGTTTAGCTCGATTACCGAACGACTTACAACTAATCTCAGCAACCTCTACTTTCCATATACAAACATTATTCACAGCCGGCAAGCCATACTTAAACGCTCTATTCGTGTAATGCTGCATAATAATATTTAGAGCTTTTACCTTCTCCTCATAATCGTCTACGAAAACAGCCTCGCCTTTCGCCACTACACTACGAGAGGCCATACTATAACTACAAGCCACATCAGGATGCTGACAGACAATCTTTTCTCCATCATTGAGCGAGATACATACATTCGGGTTTTTAGAAAGGAAATCAAGTTTACTCCCCTCTTTGCCCGAATGGAAATAAAACACGTCATCTTTAAATCCGAAACACATCGGTATAATATATGGTGTACCATCCGGCTGCACCATTGCTAAAAAACAGATTTTACATTTAGCGATAGTTTCGCTTATTTCCTGCTTATCAGTTACAGAAAAGGTCTTCATATTTTTAGGCGTTTCCTTTGGGTCCGAAAAAAGGAGGCATAGGCGGATTACGATTTTCCCGAATAGGTCCGAACATAGACTCATATTTATCAATAGAATCTTGTAATACGGTTAGCAACCGTTTGGCATTTTCGGGAGTAAGAATTACGCGCGATTTTACCGGAGCCTTAGGCATACCCGGTATAATTCGGGCAAAATCCATTACAAAATCCGATTGCGAATGAGCCACGAATACTAAATTAGCATACGTACCCTGCATCATTTCCGGCGAAAGCTCTACCTGTATTTCCTGTTGCTTGTTATCCATAATATATGTTTTTAGATTATTCCAAAGAGAAAACATACGTTTTAATTCCATAATTTGAAGTATTCATCTTTACAGAAAACGCTCGATAATTTGTTTTATATTTTTCAATATCATACGAAAAATACTCCGAATAGAGACAACCGGGCACATCTCCTTTTTTATCGTGCCTCAATTCAAGTTTTAAAGTATCGTTCGATATTTCAGGGATACAAAACATATCGACAGTATGAGAATCTTTATTAACATCAATACTCAAACGAATATTTATAAAACGTCCCTCCTGCCAGATACTTGTTAAAAAGATCGGATCATCGGCCATTACATCCAACTCTTGCTGAGATACAGAAGAGATTGTATCACAATATGTACGAGCATAGCTATTTATCTTTATTTTTCGCCTATCCTCATTTCCTTCTTCAATATCCGCATATTCATACAAAAGCAACATCCGCCCATTATCTGGCAACAAAGGCAAAGCCGATATTTGATTTTCAGGAATCAATTCCACTCCATTATCAAGAACAAACAACGGCTCTGAAAAAGCATGAAACGTTACAAGATCCATTTGATACTCCCATTCATTATACGGAATCTCATCTCCGCATCCTCCTGCAAAAAGGAGAAGTAACATCATAATCGGGATAAAAATCAACCGTTCAATCCTCATCTTCGAGCTTTATAAAATTACACCGTCTTTCATGTGAATAACTCTATCGGTGGACTCTGACAAAGATTCATCATGCGTTACAATAACAAATGTCTGATTAAATTCGTTTCTCAAATCGAAAAACAATTGATGCAATTCCTGTTTATTTTGCGTATCGAGGCTTCCCGAAGGCTCATCGGCAAGGATAACCGCCGGATGATTTATCAATGCACGCGCAACGGCTATTCGCTGTTTTTCTCCTCCCGAAAGTTGAGACGGTTTATGATTTTCCCGATCAGACAATCCCAAGAAAGAGAGTATCTTTTTTGCTCTTTTCTCTACCTCAGATTGCTTTTCTTTTGCGATAAGAGCAGGAATCATAACATTCTCCAATGCCGAGAACTCCGGCAAAAGTTGATGAAATTGAAAAACAAATCCGATATTTTTATTCCGAAAGAGAGAAACCTCTTTCTCCGAAAGAGCTGTAACATCCACGTCGTCATACAAAATCTGTCCGGAATCCGGTTTATCCAGCGTCCCTACAATTTGCAACAATGTAGTCTTTCCCGCACCGCTCGCTCCGACAATAGAAACAATCTCGCCTTTGTCAATGGTTGTAGACACGCCTTTCAACACCTGCAAGGAACCAAAACTCTTATAAATATCTTTTATTTCAATCATATTCCCGATAATTTTCGAATGACATAGGCTGCTAAGAAACACCCAAACATTGGCGGAAGATACGAAACAGTACCTACTGTCGATTTCTTATTTCGTTCATCATCTGTCGCAATAATCGCTTCACGTTTTACCTGCTCGGCAGAAAACACGACTTTCAGCCCGCTATTTATTCCTTTTTTCTGCAATTGCTTACGTACCGCCTTAGCCAATGAACAATGATACGTTTTGGATATATCTGCATACATAATTTTTGTAGGGTCCACTCTTCCTCCGGCCCCCATAGACGAGATGATTTTTTGTTTCAATCGTTTCGCCGTGCAAATCAAGGCTACTTTTGGTGCTAACGTATCAATAGCATCTACAATATAATCGTAATTACACTCCGACAAGATGCGGACAATCTCATCCTCTACCAAAAACAATCTGAGAATTTTCAAATTCAACTGAGGATTTATGTCTCTAAGGCGAGAAGCGAGAACTTCGACCTTCGATTGTCCGACAGTACTGTGCAAAGCTATCAACTGCCTATTTATATTCGACAAAGCAACCGCATCGGAATCGATAATTGTAAGGTTACCGACACCCGCCCGAACAAGCATTTCGGCAGCATAACCGCCTACCCCACCTACTCCAGCCACCAAAACTGACGCATTTTCAAGCCGGCACATTTTTTCTTCTCCCAAAAGTTGTATTGTCCTGCTAAGCCAACTCTCCATGTAATACCTCTTTAAAATTACGAAGATACGGATTTTCACACATCTACCATGCCATTTTTCGAGAAAAATTTCCTGCTTTTATAAGTTTCTTTACCTCCTATAAAAAACTTTTACGTAATCGCATTTAGTAATTATTAGAACCTTTTGATTCACATCCTACACACAAATGCGTATATTTGCATTGTAACAAAAAAGAATGAATGATGAAAAAAGGACTATTTATTATGTGTATGGTTTTCGCTGGTTTTGCAGCAACCGGAGTTACCGCTCAATCTAAAACAAAAGGAAAAGTAAAAATAGAATGTTGCACACAAAACGCAGATTGTACAAAAAATGATAAATGCTGTACAAAAAAATCTGCATGTAAAAATCAAAAAAACTGCCCTAAACAAAATGACTGTCCGGCAAACTGCACAACAGCAAAATGTGTAAAAGCAGAAAAATTGACTCCGGCTAAAAAATAAAGCTAACCGAAAATAAATAAAAAAAACCGAAGATTTATTTTTCTTCGGTTTTTTATTTCCCAACAATAAACAACCTAATCTTTAAAGACCTTCTTTATCGCTTCCAAATATCCATACCCAAATACATTGCAAGGCATCAGATAACTCGTTTCCGTCCATTCATTCCAACTATTGATAGTAATCAACGGCACCTGTTTAGGATGTTTATCTGCATAATCCTTTGCCATGCGCAAAGCCTTTTCAAAATTTTCAGGCGTATTATTTTTCACAACTGCACTGCGAGCTGTACGGGGGCTGTTATCCCAACCGACACTTATATGCGGATAATATACAAGATCAAACACCGAATCTATACGCACCCACTCTTTTTGAACCTGATCCATAATTTTCATGTAATCTTCGTTTACATTAGCAAAATGAGCGAATTGGTAATGCGTAGCGCTGGTAAATCCCAATTGTTTCACAAAATCGTTTTCAGGATTCATCGTTTTACTTGCGTCAAAACCACTGTAATTCACATTAATGCTCCACATTGTGAGTTGTAGCTCCAATCCGGGAAATCCGGCACGTATGGTCTCTTCCTTAAACCATTTCAAAGCATCGGCCGCTTGTTCTATACCCCCTAATCCGGCAATCAATTGAGGTATATCATATATCATAAAAACCGGTTTTCCGTCAATTTTATAATATTGCGAATGTTTAAAATATTTCTCGATGTTACGCTTACAAATTTTTTCAAATTCATCTCTATCTACTTTCCCTGTCCAGATAACATTCTCTTCATTTATACGCGCCAAACGAGTGTCCCAATGATTCAATACATCGTGATTAGCCCACATCAAATAAAATTTCATTTTCTCGACATTATCGGCTTTCAAAAAACCGTTATTTAAGGTCGTCTCCATAAACGGCCGACCATCGAACCAATACCAATCGAAAATAAATACATTTACGCCATATTTGGTAGCCTGTTCTATTTCCATCGACATCACCGCCGGATCCGCTTCATTGATATATCCCCACAAAGGTTTCCTATCCCAATAATGTCCCGGATTTCTCTGTTGCATAGTCATAACGGTTTCCCACTCGCCAATTCCCATCGGCCAGAAAGGTCTTAATCGAGGATCGTCCGAAGCATAAGCCGGATATAAAAATGCAGCGACATCGTACTTCTGTTCTCCTTTTTGAGAAAATAAAGAAAAACAAGACAACGTCAATAACAATATGGAATATAAGAGGTTTTTCATAATAAATAAGAGGTAAATATATTTCTATTTTTTGGACAAACCACTATTATTTTTCTTAAACGGCAATCTCAACCATTTAAGAAATTTATGTATCCGTATGCTTCCGGTATAATCATGTTGTACGTCGATAGACATCGGATCACTAAAAAATACAGTACCGAGATTCGCTCCAAACTGTTCCGGGTAAACAAGTAATAAATTGTTATCCGCAAAGTATCGGGAAAGTTGTACCGGCAGATTATCAAATTCCGAATTATACGAGATAGATGTATGGCGCGCACTTACTATAACAAATAAATCGTCAGGCAACACCACATCGGTAAGCATCAACAGATCTTCCCATTTATCGAATACTTCAAATTCATTACGAATACGATAATTCCCTTTCATCAGGACTAACCGAATACGTTTCAATGTCTCTATCGGCGCATAAAAAATAGCCCGGCACCCAACCTGTTTCGCAATATTGGCAATACGATCTACCCATTTTACAAATCCGGTTTCGTATTCAGCTTTTTCGGGAACAGCAATTACGATACGCGTAAATGTTCCTGCCGGAATAACGCATTTCGAAATAAAAATCATCTTGTTTGTCCCTTTCAGCAGAGCTTCCGTTTTCGTGCCGAAAAAAGTATCCACAATGTTTGTTTTACGATGCAAACCGATAACAATTTCCGAAATATCTTTTTCCTTAATCGTATGTAATATACCACTGGCAATATTCAAATCATACCGGGAAATGGTCTCTATCGGATTATCGGCGGCAGAGGCAACCTCCGCCGCTTTACCCAGAGCAAACTTAGCATTGAAGTTTTTATCGTTTCCATCTTTATTATCGTCCGTTACAAACAGGGCGAACAAAGGGACTTTCTTTTTCGGTTTCTTCAACAACAACGCCAGATTTACCAGATTCACTATGGTAGAAGGATTGGCAACCGGAATAAGAACCCGTTCCTCATCCGTGTCGACCGAACGTCCTTTTTCTTGATTCATTTGTTGTGTAGCTAACTCCCGTGCTGCTTTTTCCGTTACAAACGAGCTGATGGTACATGTCACCAAAATCATAACAATAGTCCCGTTCAACACATCGTCATTCAATAATCTGGTAGGCATTCCCGTCACATCCGTACCGATAATAATATCATGCCCGATAAGAACGGCCGCCAACGTTGCCGCTGCTTGTCCGTTGCTAAGGCCGAATATCATATTTCGGTCGACTTTGGGAAGTTTGAACGTTTTCTGAGTCATCCAAGCTGCAATCCATTTAGACAACGTCGCTACAATAGACATATTGGCTGCAACAATCAACGCTTGCTGACTACTGAATAACACTTTCAAATCTATCAGCATCCCCACCCCTATCAAAAAATAAGGAATAAACAGGGCATTACCAACAAACTCTATCCGATTCATCAAGGGCGATACCGCAGGAATAAACCGATTTAGTACAACACCAGCAAGAAATGCGCCGATAATACTTTCCAAACCTGCTAACTCCGCCAAAAACGATGCGCAGAAAACCAATGCTAAAATAAATATGTATTGAGATACATTATCGTCATATTTCTTCAAAAACCAACGAGTAACACGTGGATAAGCAAAAATAACAAATGCACAATACAAAGAAATAGAAATAAATAACCTAATCCAAAACAACTTATTTATTTCTCCATGATACATACCTGTTATAACCGCCAATATAAGCAATGCCAAAAAAACAGTAATGATAGTTCCCGCTATTGTAATAGTTACAGAAGAAGTCCGTGATATACCATATCGGCTGACAATAGGATATGCCACCAATGTGTGAGAAGCATACATGCTGGCTAACAACACGGACGTTACCAATGAAAAATGCAGCATATAATAGCTAATAATCGTTCCTAAAACCATAGGAACCAGAAATGTATATATCCCGAATGTTATTCCTTTCGATTTGTTTTTCTTAAAATCGTTAATATCCATTTCCAAGCCGGCAAGAAACATCAAATAAAGCAGACCAACCTTTCCGAAAATTTCAAAACTGTTATCCCTTAAAACAAATCCCAAGCCGTTAGGCCCAACCAACATTCCCGCAATAATCAATCCTATGATATGCGGAATACGAAGTTTGTTCAGCAACAATGGAGCCAACAATATGATAGTTAATACGATGAAAAATATTAACACCGGATTAGTAAATGGAATAGCGGGAAATATTGCGGATAAATTCATGTAACTGTATTTTCAAAAAATTAATCCTCCTCTTGTCTGCAAAAATAGTGAAAAATAACGGTCTAAAAAACAATAAATATTTATTTTTAACCTCTGTATTTATACCGATATACACAAAAAGCCTTCTTAAAATTCTTTACACAAACTTTTAAGAAGGCCTCTATTTTTCTATTATTTATACAAGGCTATTCGATAACCATGTCAAATTGATCAAAATCTCCGGTACGGTGCGCCAAATGTTTAGTAGATGGAGAAATACCGAAAAGAGGAGAATAAGTCCTCACCTTTATGGTTTTGCCATCGGGCATAAATTCTAATATACGTAACCAGCCGTCTCCGCCGTTTCCTTCCCAGCCTCCGCCGAGAACTTGAACATTAAACATCATTTGATGAACCTGTCTGCCCGCCGAATTTTTATCTACCCGATAAGCGACAGATTGTTCAAATTCTCCGGGAGTACCCGTATGACCGCATATTACCAATAAAATATTAGAGGATGGTTCTATCAGTTTTCCCCAGATAGCTTCGCCCCAATTTCTCGGAGAGATTTTATATCCTTCTTCCTTTATCCTTTCTGCCGTCTTCTCTCTCAAAAACGAGTGGGTCATAAACACAACTTTATGATTTTTATACTTATCGCTTGACACCAAATTTTTCGCCCAATCAAGCACCTCATCACGAGGAGCAAATTCAGACGTAATAACTAAAAGTTTTCCCCAATTGGGATCATCAAATTCAAAAGCGGCATTCTCTAACGACACCACCCCGTTACGGTTAGGGATAGAGCTTACGCAAATATCTCTCCATGTGGAATTGCGCTCAAACGTTATATATTCGGGAAAATGCGTCATCCCGTTTTCCGATTTCTGATAACCGTATTCATGATTCCCGGCAGAAATAATATAAGGTACTTTATTATCTAACCTTGCAAGCGACCGCGAAGCTGATTCCCACATCTCTTTACTGGTTTGATTAAGCATATTCCGATTCAACACAATATTCTCATTCTGCTCAACCAAATCGCCGGTACACAACACCGCTTTGATTTTTAATTGATCGATATTATCGGCAATCCACGCCGTACACAGTTCGAATAAAGGCTGATTAATATCGTATTTCGTATACCCCTGAGGATCTCCCAACAAAATCATCGAAAACGATTTTTCATCCGTCAAAGATTGACGGTCTGCCCTATGCTGCGCGCAAAGAGGAACACAAAATAAGATGAAATACAAAAAAAGTAGATGTGTTTTCATAAATAAAAAATTTTACAGCAAAGTAAACAAAATATTTGCCAACTTCATACTTCCTATCTTCAATATTATAAAAACCCAAAATATCCGTTTTCTACTACTTTTACAAAATTTAAAATCATAATGGCAGAAGTACGGTAAAATGTTGTAATTTTGCACACTGAAAAATTTTAAGACAAAAACAAAAGCCTATTTTTAATAGAAGGCTATTTATTAATTCATTTAGAATAAGGAAAAATGAAAGTAGCAATTGTTGGTGTTAGCGGCGCAGTAGGACAAGAATTCCTTCGCGTGCTTGACGAGAGAAATTTTCCGATTGATGAACTGGTACTTTTCGGTTCATCTCGCAGTGCAGGTAGAACATATACTTTCCGTGGAAAAAAATACGAAGTAAAAGAACTAAAACATAACGATGATTTCAAAGGTATAGACATCGCCTTTACATCTGCCGGAGCAGGCACATCAAAAGAATTTGCCGAAACAATCACAAAACACGGCGCCATAATGATTGACAATTCAAGCGCATTCCGTATGGACGAAGATGTTCCGTTAGTAGTGCCCGAAGTAAACGGCGAAGATGCGAAAAAACGTCCCAGAGGAATCATTGCCAATCCCAACTGCACCACCATACAAATGGTTGTAGCCCTGAAACCGATAGAAGAACTTTCTCACATCAAACGTGTACATGTTTCTACCTATCAAGCAGCCAGCGGAGCCGGAGCTTCCGCTATGGCAGAATTGGAAACGCAATTCGCCCAACTGCAAAAAGGAGAAAAACCTACCGTCGAAAAATTCGCCTACCAATTGGCTTACAACGTAATTCCCCAAGTAGACGTATTTACCGACAATCTCTATACAAAAGAGGAGATGAAGATGTTTAACGAAACACGTAAAATAATGCACTCCGATGTCAAAGTAAGCGCAATGTGTGTACGTGTACCGGTTATGCGCGCACACTCCGAAACTATTTGGGTAGAAACAGAATCTCCGATATCGGTAGAAACAGCAAAAGCGGCTTTTGCAAAAGCTGATGGAGTAGTATTAATGGACGAACCCGCTAACAAGGTTTATCCTATGCCGTTAGACATCGCCGGAAAAGATCCGGTTTACGTAGGCCGTATCCGTAGCGACATCAGCAATGAAAACGGTTTGACATTCTGGACTGTAAGCGACCAAATTAAAAAAGGCGCTGCATTGAACGCCGTTCAAATAGCAGAATATTTAATTAAAGAAAATGCTCTTTAATTAAACTCTACTGAATATTCTAAAACAGGAGTGCGGAATTAAACCGCACTCCTGTTTTCGTTATCACGAAGAAATAAAAAATACACTGGAATAATCCGCTTAAAAATACGTAAGTTTGTAGCCTTGACAATACAATCATACAATTATGACAATTCCTAATAAACTGAAACCGGGAGATACTGTTTGTCTGTTATCTCCATCCGGAAAAATCGAACCGGAATTTTTAACCGGAGCTGAACTACGACTGCGTAATTGGGGACTAAACATCATACAATCAAAGCACTGCGCCAGCCAATACGGACGTTTCTCCGGTACGATAAAAGAACGATTGTCCGACTTACAATTCGCTCTATCTTCTTCAAATATAAAAGCCATTTTTTGCAGTAGAGGAGGATACGGAGCCATCCATCTATTGCCGTATCTGCAAGATAAAATCATAGAGAACAACCCGAAATGGATAATTGGATACAGCGACATTACCGCGCTGCACATGGTATGGAATCGTGCAGGTATCGCTTCGCTCCATGCTCCTATGGCACGCCATCTGACAGAAGAACCGGATAAAGACCCTGCAATCGTCTCGTTAAAACGGTTACTGTTTGAAGGCTCCGCTTCATACCAAGCACAAGGATACCCGTTAAACAAATCAGGTAAAGGTGAAGGTCTTGTTATCGGTGGAAATCTCTCCGTTTTATGCGGACTAAGAGGGACTCCGTATGACTATTCATGGAAAAACACCATTCTATTTATAGAAGATATAGGAGAGCGGGCATACCACATAGAACGAATGTTATATAATTTAAAATTAGGTGGAGTTTTGTCAGAATTATCAGGGCTAATTATAGGTCAATTCACCGACTGCCCGGAAGACCCACAATTAGGACACACATTGTACCAGTCAATCGCAAAGCTGGTTGAAGAGTATGATTATCCGGTACTATTTAATTTTCCGACAGGACACGTTAAGGAGAACATGCCTTTACCGATAGGTCTACAAGCTACCCTTACGGTAACAGCCGAAGGCGGAACTCTTCTCTTCCGGCCTTTTTAAGACATCTATACCCCTTAATTATACTATAAATAGCTATATTTGCAATTGTTTGAATAAATCAATAAAAAATGAAGATGCTTGCAATCATATTTCTATCTGCTGTTTTATACGCTTGCGGAACCCATTCTGCAAAACCAGAACCGGATAGTCAGAAAAAAGAGAAACCAACAGTTTCCGTGCCCACTTTCAACGAAGACAGCGCCTATTGTTATATTCAACGTCAAATAGACTTCGGATATAGAATCCCCAACACTGAGGCTCATGCAAAAACCGCCCAATACTTAGAATCGGAATTAAAACGGCACGGAGCGAACGTTATTATACAAGATGCACCTGTAAAAGCATACAACGGAACTCTGCTAAACGGAAAAAACATCATAGCATCATTCGACCCCGACAAGAAAGAGAGGATTTTGCTTTTTGCCCACTGGGATAGCCGCCCATATGCCGATGAAGATCCAAACTCCGCTAATCATCGTAAACCCATAGATGGAGCCAACGATGGCGGCAGCGGAGTGGGCGTATTATTAGAAATAGCCAGACAGATAAACATCGCTAAGCCACGTATAGGAATAGACATCGTACTATTCGACGCAGAAGATTATGGCCGTCCCTCTTTTCTCAAAACACCGGAATCCGACAATAGCGAGACATGGGCGTTAGGCTCTCAATACTGGGCTAAACATCCGCATAAGCCGGGATATAAAGCTAAATACGGAATTTTATTGGATATGGTTGGCGGAAAAAACGCAACATTCGCAAAAGAACTTTTTTCATTGCGATTCGCCCCCTCTATCGTAAACAAAATATGGGATACCGCAAAAAGAATCGGTTACGGGCAGTACTTTATCAATACCAAAGGGGGCGGAATAACAGATGACCATTTGTTCGTAAATGCCGCCGGCATACCGAGTGTAGACATTATAGACTTCCAGCCTGATAGTGATGGAAACGGATTTTACGAACATTGGCACACCGTAAACGATACAATGGAAAATATCGACCGGAATACACTGAAAGCCGTAGGCCAAACGGTAATGACCGTAATTTACAACGAATAGCCCCTATTATAAACAACCGTTTTGATTTAAATGCCACTCAATACCGTGATAATTTTGTTTGTTGTCTCGAAATGTTGTAATATTGCAACATAAAATAATATTACAGAAACATGAAACAATCTTATCTTCTTTGTTTAGTCGCGATTGCCGTTTTATCATCGGCTTGCGCATCCAGACCAAAAGAATTTTCAAAGAACCCGATTGTGGAAGGATGGTACGCCGATCCGCACGCAGTAATTTACGACGGAACATATTGGGTGTATCCCACTTACTCGGATAGTTACGAAAAACAAACTTTCTTAGACGCTTTTTCTTCAAAAGATTTGGTACATTGGGAAAAACATCCTAAAATCATTACCACAGACGAAGTTAAATGGGCAAAAAAATGTATGTGGGCTCCTGCGGCTTTATATAAAGACGGAAAATATTATCTTTTCTTTGGCGCAAACGATGTACATGAAGGCGAGACAGGCGGTATCGGCGTAGCTGTTGCCGATCGTCCCGAAGGTCCTTATAAAGACTTATTGGGAAAACCGCTTATTAATGAAATTGTAAACGGAGCACAACCTATTGACCAGTTCGTATATGAAGAAGACGGCAAATACTACATGTATTATGGAGGTTGGGGACACTGCAACGTTGTAAAATTAAAAGATGATTTTACCGGTCTCGAACCTTTTGAAGACGGTACTCTTTACAAAGAAATTACACCCGACAAATATGTAGAAGGATCGTTCATGATCAAAAAAGACGGTAAATACTACTTCATGTGGTCAGAAGGAGGATGGGGAGGCCCCGATTATTGTGTAGCTTATGCAATATCCGATTCTCCTTTCGGTCCGTTTAACCGTATCGGAAAAATATTAGAACAAGACGCCAATGTTGCCAGAGGAGCCGGACACCACTCTATAATCAATCGCCCCGGAACAAATGATTGGTATATTTTTTACCACCGTCGCCCTCTTTCAGAAAGACATCACAATCATCGAGCCACTTGCGTAGACAAATTGGAATTCGACAAAGACGGAAAAATAAAACCCGTTAAAATAACATTTGAAGGCGTAGAAGCAAAAAAAACCAAAGGATTTTTTCCCGCAATAAAAAAATAATACGCGAATATGGAGAATACCGATTATATTGAATTTTTCAAAAAAGACCGTTACGCAGCATTATTCGACATAAAACTAACAGAAGTAAAACCGGGCTATGCCAGAGCGATTTTGAAAATAACAGAGAAGCATCTGAATGCAGGAGATGTTGCACAAGGAGGCGCACTCTTTACATTGGCCGACCTTACTATGGCTGCGGCAGCGAATGCAAACGGAAGATTGGCATTCTCCATACAATCGGACATTCGCTTTCTCCAAAGCGCATTTCCGGGAGACATTCTGTATGCGGAAGCAAACGAAGTCTTACTACATAAAACCGTTTGCCATTATCATGTAGACATAAAAAAAGATACAGGTGAGCTTATCGCTATTTTCGACGGAATCTGTTACCGAAAATAGTATCTTTTTCATCACCATAAGAAAGGCTTTCCGCATATTGCGGAAAGCCTTTCTTCAAAAGAATGGATAATAATATCGAAAAAAAGGTTCCATATCTTTATATAATAACTGCACACCAACTTTACCCAAAAGCCCTCTATAAACAATTACTCGGTTTATAAAGGGCTTATATTTGGCATATTCTATGCTTTAACTTAAAGGATTCTCACTATAAATATACAGAGCTACCTTTGAACAGGCAGGATATTATAAAACAAAGGTAAATACCAACAAGAAGACAGTAATTATTAATTAAGCACACCAACTTTCTGATTATTCTATACAAAAGCCTTAACCCGACTACTCTCCCGTATAAAAAGCCTTCAATGCTCCAAAAGACAAACGTCCTTCTACCTGCAACGGAATTTTTCTACTATCATCGCTAATCCACGCCGTGATATTTTCCGTTTCTTTTTCTCCGTTGTTAATAGAAAATCTTAATTTCACTTTAAATGCACCGAATACCCTCTTGGTAGGAGCGTTAAAAATAGTACGCCCCAGAAATTCTATCGACAAATTTTCCACTTTCTTTCCCGAAAATATTTTCACAGGAAAACGTTGATACATCTGCGCATTCTCAAAATCCAAAGTACGCATATAATAAAAAACGCTCATCATATCGAAAGCATCCCTCTCCGCTTCAAGAACATACGACTCTACTGCATTACGTTTCGGACGATATAACGTAGTAAATCCCTTAATACCCTCATCCGTATAATGATAATACACCTCATCCTTACGATAAGTATTATCCTAATCTGCAATCTTCGCATAATAATACGGCCGCATACTTTCTCCCTTCATAACAACATTCAAAGTATCGCGCACCCTGAAAATTTTATCGGCAAATGCCAAAGTACGAGCAATCAATCGCCCGTTATACACAGCAGTATCTCCCGATTGTAAAATATCTAACGAAAGAGTTGCTTCCGCCGCCTTTTTCCAGATCATTCCCCAATGATACACCACCTCGTATGTCAGCCGCTCCGGAACCGGTTGATATATTTCCTGTCCCTGCGCTGTCAGAGAAAAAAAGCAGCTCCCGAACAATACCAAACGGACGTACTTAACGCCCAAAAGATGTAATATTCTGGAAACCTCCGGAAGACGGAGCATTCGTCGTATTGTTTGTTGCATTTTTATTTATTTTTTCAACCGGTTTGTTTTTTGTGATCGCTTTTGGCTTCTGTCTATATAAAGGCAACTCTTTTATATCCCACGATTGGGTAACATCCCAATTCGCACGCAGTGAAATTTCTTCGGGAAAATAAAACACCTCCTCCGGCTGCCTTCCCTCTAAATAATTTCCGGTATCGAATTTACCGTTCTCATTACGATCTACCACCAATCTCATATAATATGAACCCGGTTCAAGATAGAACAATTTTGCAGAAGAGTTTTTTACCACCGCTTTTCGCACCGGAGCATCGCTCCCATTCAACAACTCTATAAATGCAGGGCCATCCAATCCCGATACATCCACAATCATATTAGCATACTCTTCTACCGAACGGCCTTTGAATAAAGACTCCAATTTATTGTTATGCCGCCCGTATATGCTAACAGCTGCGGCCGAATCTATCGAAACCTTATAAGATTCTTGCGAACGCCACTTCGCTTTCATCACATAATTCCGGATACGTAAACTGTCTCGCTCAAAAGTAAAAGGCATCGGTTTCCATACAGAATCCTCCATTACCGACAGCGAAACTTTTGACATATCAATGGAGTCTATCGGCTGATCGAATTCAAAAACAATAGGAGAATATAAATTTATTACCTGAGCGACAGATGGTTTTATTTTTAAAAACTGTATAGTTGGCGTTTCCTCTTTTTCCTCTGATTTTTTCTTTTTCTTTTCTTCTTTTTGTGCCGAAGGACGACGATAAACCAGACGTATCGTATCGACAAAAGATACCGGACGCCAAAGAGAATCGGGACGAATGTACGTCAACTCAAATCGCATCGTATCTATTTTCATAATAGCCGTATCTTTAAGCCACTACGTCAACGTATCATTACG
>JAFUKV010000048.1 GCA_017467745.1 Bacteroidaceae bacterium
ATCGTCTTTTTCATCGATATGGGCTAATAAGTCTTTGACGTATATAATTCCTTTTATCGAGTCTCTTGAATCTTCGAAAACGGGGATGCGCGAATATCCGGTTTCGATAATTTTTTCGATGAGTTCTTTGAAATTAAGATGTATGTCTATGTCGGTTATGTCTACGCGGGAAGTCATAATTTCTTCTACGGTTTTTTCTCCGAATTTGATGATGCCTTGCAGCATCTTTTTTTCGTCCGATTCGTTTACCGTAGTTATTTCTAACGCCTCAGAAAGTTCGTTCATAGAGAAATTTTCTGTATTGTAGCGGGTTATTCTTTTGTTGACAATTTGCGTTGATTTTACTAATATCCGAGCTAATGGACGGCAGATATTGGTTAACGTGTTCAGTACCGTTGCACTACGCTGCGCTACTGCCAAAGAATTGTGTGAGGCATAGATTTTTGGCATGATTTCGCCGAACAACAACAATAAAAAGGTTAATACGATAGTTTGTAAGATGAATCCCAGCACTGGGGCGTTTGTGAATGAGAATACGGTAGAAATGAAATAGTTACATAATATGATAACCGTAACATTTACAAAATTGTTACTAATGAGTATAGTTGCCAGCAAATAGTCTGATTTGTCAAGCAGGGATGTTATAATAGAGTTGACGGGTGTTTCTTCCGACTCTATTTCGTTACGATCTTGGGGCGTTAACGAAAAGAAAGCAATTTCAGAACTTGAAATAAAACCAGAGAATCCTAAAAAAATAAAAGCGAATAATAAAGCTACAATCGCACCGATTGTAGGTGGGAAAGTCTCTATGGAATGAAAAAGCGATGGAAAATAATCGGTATCCAATTATATAAATATTAGTTAGACATCAGCGACTTTTCAAAAGCCAAAATGAATTGGTTTGTCAGATGTGCCGCTCTTTTACGAAGAATTCGTATTTTCCGCAAAGTTACGGACAAATATTTAATTAGACAAATTGAAAAACAGGTTATTTACTTAATAATATCTTATATAAAAAAAGCGTATTATGTTTTTTGTTATTGACCTTTTTTACTGTTCAGCAACATGAATGTGTCGATATATATTTCTGTTATGTAACGTTGTATGCCCGACTTATCGTTCCATGTGCGGGTTCGCAGTTTACCTTCAATATACACCAAGTCGCCTTTTTTTACATATTTTTCTATGTATTCGGCTGTTGCCCGCCATGCAACGATATTATGCCATTCTGTTCTATCCGGGCTTTTAGAGCCGTTTGCCAGTGTATATCCTCTTTCGGTTGTTGCTACCGTAAAATTGGCGACGCAAACATTACTTTCTACATAACGGATGTCCGGGTCTTGCCCGACGTTTCCTACAATAATAACTTTGTTTACAGACATTGATATTCGTGTTTCTAAATTCAAAAGTAAATGTTTTTGAAAAGAATAGCAAGCTAAATGTTAGGTATGGATAATTCTTTTTCAAATTTTGTTTGATTTAGAAAAGAAATAGCGTAAGTTTGCAATACTATAAAATACGGTGCGTAAAGGGCGATGATAGAAAATTTCAATTTTTTCGCGGATGATAAGCGCTATGAAATCACAAATTTATATTTAACTTTAAAATAGAGAGAGAATGAAAACTAAATTAAGTTTATTGTGCGTTGCCCTTATGGTGGCGTTGGGAGGTTTTGCAAAAGCACCGGAGAGTAATAAGTTGACCAAAAAAGAAAAGCGAGCCGGTTGGGAACTGTTGTTTGACGGTAAGACGTTTAATGGATGGTCTGGTTTTAACCGTTCAAGTATTCCGGGTGTGTGGACAATTGAAGATGAATCTATTAAAATAAACGCTGCTCGGGATTCTAAACGCAGAGATGGCGGCGATATTTATTTTACCCGTAAATATAAAAATTTTGAATTGACATTTTCTTGGCGCGTATCGAAGGGCGCTAATAGCGGTGTATTCTATTTAGGACGTATTGTGCCGAATGTACATTTTGTTTATACTGCTCCCGAATATCAAATTTTGGATAATGCTAATCATCCGGACGCCAATTATGGAAAAGACGGGAATCGTCGTTCCGCTTCATTGTATGATATGAAACCTGCCGTTCCTCAAAATTCTAAACCTTATGGAGAATGGAATACCGGTAAAATTGTGGTAAAAGACGGAAAGGTTACTCATTATCAAAATGGCAAAAAGGTAGTGGAATACACGCTTATGGACGATTCTTGGCGGGCTATGATAGACGATAGC
>JAFUKV010000049.1 GCA_017467745.1 Bacteroidaceae bacterium
TAACTTCTCTACCGTTTTTAGAATCCAATTTACCGGTAGGTTCATCGGCAAGTATCAACTTGGGGTTCGACACTACGGCACGAGCTATTGCTACACGTTGTTGCTGACCACCGGATAATTGTTGCGGGAAATGCTTTTCGCGATGCGAGATAGCCATCCTATCCATCGCTTCTTTAACTTTCTTTTTACGTTCCGATGAAGGAACTCCCATATACAACAATGGCAATTCTATATTTTCATATACGTTCAGTTCGTCAATCAAATTAAAACTTTGGAAAACAAATCCTATAATGCCTTTCCGCAATTTTGTCCGTTGCGCTTCTGTATATTTAGACACTTCTATGTCATTTAAATAATACTCTCCTCCGGTAGGGTTGTCAAGCAGTCCCAGAATATTCAACAACGTAGATTTACCACATCCCGAAGGTCCCATAATAGCGACAAATTCTCCCTCTTTTACTTCGATGCTTACACTATTTAATGCTAATGTTTCCACCTCTTCGGTGCGAAAAACTTTTTGAAGATTTACAGTCTTAATCATAACAATTTTATTTTTAATTCAACTTATATCTTTCATACAATTTCTTCTTTCATATATTACAAATTTCGTGCCAAGATTATATTATGTTGATAATTATTGCATTATGTGGTTGTGCAAATATTTATACAGTGTAAAATCAAACACTGTTGTGCGTTTTCGCACATATTTGATACCTTTTTATTCATTCTTTATAACTTTTGCCGGATTGAGTTGAATAACACGAAGAATCCTGTAAATGATAGTTAGACCTATAAATAATCTTGTACATAAATATCAAGCCCGACACGAACCACCAACCCGGATATACGGCTATTGCATACTCTTGCAACATCTGGCGAGAAAGCAATATCAATGTAGGTAGAGCTAAGCAGGATGTTATGGACAAAACGATAAGATAAGAGCGTCCGAAAAGCCAAATTAATACAATGCTTCCTGCTCTGTTTATCTTGCGGGTATCCATCTCTTTTTGCGTCGGCGAGTATCGCGCGTAATGGATGAATAAATGTACCGGCTTATATATAAGCATAATTCGAAACAAAGCAATAAATACAAATTTTGAGTAAAAAATAATGTGATGTATTTCAGGATATTAAGATTATAATAAATCGAACATACATGTGCGGTTTAGCACATGTATGTTCGATTCCGCACAATTTTATCTCTTTATGAAAGTAAAAACACCATACATAAATATATAGAACCGTAATTTATACAGAAAGCAGGTTTATATAAACCCAACCTTGCGCTAATGACACTTGTTTTTTATAAAGGCTTTTAAATTTTGGAATGCTATATAATTAAATAGCAACAATATATGTAAAGGAAAGAATAACGTGATTTTTTTTCTTATAAATTTTATATGTCAAGATTTTTATTTTATTCATAAATACATTATCTTTACAAAGTATCAATTAATTTTATTATCCTTTGGATAACAAAGGTCATGTAAGAGACCGGTTGAGGAAATTAAGCCTCTGCCAGTGGTCTTTTGCATGACTTTTTGAAATTAATTGATACGCAAATTTCATTATGGCAGAGGCTTTTATATATTAATCTCAATATATTTTAAAGTAATGAATAATTCTTTTCGTTTTCTTTCAAGGTTGCCTTTGTTCTTTTATCGTATATGTTTCAAACAAAAACTTTCGATAAGTGAAACAACGCTATTTAATGGAAAGTTTATATTCAAATCTTTTTTTAAGCATTTCTTTGTTCCGGATGAGGGATCTTTATTAAAAGAGCAAAAAGAATTTTTCAATCCGGACGACAATACCGATCTGTATGATGAGCCACTGTTTTTAAAAACTCCTACTATCGCAAAGCTAATAGAGGTTATCGAGTCGCTAAACGATTGCAATAGGTCGATCATTCAGATGTACATGGCCGGAATGTCTAAAAAAGAAATATCCGAAATATTAGATCTTCCTGAGAATTTAGTTCAAAAACAGATTATTACGGATTTAGAGCTTCTGCGTATACTCTTAAACCGATAGATTTTAACTATAATTATAAGGTAAATAAAATAGATATGGTTTGTTTTTTTAGATAAATCATACCTAACTTTCTATATATAGAAAGATTTTCGAGTTTTAACAACGAGTATTTATTTTATTGATGCTTCTTGCTATTTTTATATTATATATGGTAATATTCGTTTCAGATTGGTGCATCTAAAATAGATTCATAAAAATGTTACTTCTGTCTGTATCAGATGCAGACTGTTGCCTATTACTTGTTGAAAACACTCCGACAATATTCCATTTAACGGGTAATTACACGGTATTCAAATTCTCTGAGCTTTTAACTTGTTTACGGATACTGTAAACGGAAATGAGCTTTATACAAGATATATTTTATACTAAATCTGACTCTTCGTTTTTTTATCATCGTATTTTCTATTGCCGGATAAAACCGGTGTAAGTTCTTTCTTAACCGATTGAGATAGTCGCTATTTGATGTTCATATCTATATGGTTTTACCGGATAATTCTATTTTGATGGATTTTACTGTCTGGTATTTAGGTGTGTACCGGTAATAGGGGCTTTGTGGCCAATTATTCTAATTTTAGATATTGGTGATTGGGCTTTATAAACAAAAGGTTTTACGATTTGTTATAATCTTATGTGAGATGATTTAATCAATAAACGTATGAATTTTAAAACTATATTGTTATTAGCCGGAGTCTTTATGTTTTGTATTCCGAAGTTAAAAGCGCAGGAAAAAGAGGGTATTGTTTTTATCCCGATAAAAAAAGCGAATGGCGATATTATAGCATTGCTATATGATATGGAGAGCCCACACTTTCAAGACCCCAAAGCACCTCGATTTCTATTATATGATCAAAAACGGAAATTCGCTTTGGGGATAGGCGGTTTTGTTAGGATGACTGCTTCGTATGATTTTAACGGGATATCGGATGATAAAGATTTTGTTCCGTATGATATTCCTGTTCCCAATAACCCGGCAAAACGCAATCAGTTTCAAATGGATGCGGCTACTTCTCGTATTTTTTTAGAGTTGGTGGGAAGTAATCGTTTATTGGGTGATTTCAATGTTTATATAGAATCTGATTTTAGAGGACAAAGTAATAATCTTAGGCTTCGTCAGGCATATATGTCATTTAGGGGATTTTTATTTGGACAATCATGGAGTACTTATTCGGATGTTGCCTCCGTGCCGCCTACCATTGATAATGCAGGGCCTAACTCCAATAGTTCGGAGCGCAATATTCAAATCAGATATACATATGAGATGAATAATCATTGGCAAACGGCAATTGCCTTAGAAGCTCCTAAATTATCGGCAACGTATGGTCAGTATAATCAATCTATTCCCCAGAGAGTTCCGGATATACCTTTGTATATTCAATATGCTTGGGGAAACAAAAGCCATATTAGAGCTACCGGATTATTACGGACATTGTCGTATCGAAATGAGAACAATGATAAAAATAAAAATTTATTGGCTTGGGGTACTCAATTATCGGGAGTTTATAATGTTTGTCCGAAAGTATCATTATACTATCAAGGGATGTACGGGAAAGGAATAGCCCGTTATATAACCGATTTGAACGGAGTTGGTTTGGATATGGTTTCTCGTAAAGATGATGACGGTAGGATGCAGGCATTGCCTACATTTGCTTTTTTAGGAGGTCTTCGATATAATTTTAATGATTCTTGGTTTGCTTCGGCATCTTATAGTCAGGTGCGTCTTTATCGGGAGAACGGTTATTACCAGCCTGACGGATATAAATATGCACAATATATTGTCGGCAATTTATTTTGGGAATTGACGCACGATTGTCGGTTTGGTTTAGAATATTTATACGGCCGTCGGGTAAATATGGACTCTAAAACCGGACATGCGAACCGTATTCAATTAATGGCTCAATATAATTTCTAATCATAAATAAAAGTAATATGGATTGGCTTTTGCATTTGTTTCGGGAATATCCTGAATTGGCTATTTTTATGACCATCGGCATCGGATTTTGGGTGGGAACTTTAAAGTATAAAACTTTTACGTTGGGAACTGTAACATCGGTTTTGTTAGTAGGCGTGTTGGTAGGGCAAATGGATATTCCTATTTCCGGCCCTCTGAAATCTGTATTCTTTTTGCTGTTTTTATTTGCTATCGGTTACAGTGTCGGACCGCAATTTTTTCGTTCTCTTCGGAGTGAAGGAATACATCAAGTAATATTTGCTTGTGTATTGTGTATAATATGTTTAGGCGTTACTTATATGTTAGCTAAACTGTTTGGATATAATCCCGGTGAGGCTGCCGGATTGCTTTCGGGGGCTCAGACTATTTCTGCTGTTATCGGGGTTGGCGGCGATACGATAAATACTTTGTCGGCTTCTCCTGAGGAGAAAAAAGCATGGATTAATATAATCCCCGTGTGTTATGCCGTAACGTATATATTCGGAACCATAGGTTCTGCTTATATTTTGGGAACTATCGGGCCTAAAATGTTAGGAGGATTGGATAAAGTAAGAAAAGCTACGAAAGAATTGGAACAAGAGTTGAATAAAAGCAGCTTGTCTGATGATCCCGCTTTTATAAATGCTAACAGACCTGTTGTGTTTCGAGCTTATAAGGCAGAAACAGATTGGTTTGATAAGCCTCAAACAGCATCTGCTCTCGAACAACATTTGCAGTCGTTAGGCCGTCGTATTTTTGTGGAACGAATACGCTCGAATGGGCAGATTATACAACAAGTAACACCCGATACTCTTATTAAAAAAGGCGATGAACTTGTATTAAGCGGTCGTCGGGAATGGGTGATAGAAGATGAAAGTTGGATAGGAGGAGAGGTAAACGATGCCGAATTGTTGAATTTCCCGGCCGAAGACTTATCGGTGATGCTAACGAAAAAGGCAGACGGAAAAACAGTCGAAGATTTGCGCAAAATGTCTTTTATGCACGGTGTGGTAATAAAACGGATAAAACGTTCGGGTGTAGATATACCGGTATTAGCAGCAACTAAGCTGTATGCCGGGGATAGTGTCGAAATTATCGGATTAGCAAGGGAAGTAAATGCTGCCGCTCCGCAATTAGGGTATGTTGACAGACCCTCTAATAAAACGGATTTGGTATTTGTGGGTTTAGGCATTTTAATTGGAGGTATTATAGGTGCATTAACGCTTCATTTAGGAGGGGTTCCTATTAGTTTAAGTACCAGTGGAGGTGCATTATTATCCGGGTTGTTCTTAGGCTGGCTTCGTTCTAAACATCCGACGTTTGGACGTATTCCGGAGCCGGCGTTATGGATTCTGAATAATTTAGGTTTGAATATGTTTATCGCCGTAGTCGGCATTACTGCCGGCCCTACATTTGTAGAAGGAATCAAAGAAGTTGGATTTATGTTGTTTATTGCCGGAATTTTGGCAACGTCTATTCCTCTGTTTATCGGTATTTGGATGGGAAATAAGATTTTTAAATTTCATCCCGCTATAAATTTAGGATGTAATGCCGGAGGACGTACTACAACAGCCGCATTGGGCGCTATTCAGGAATCTCTCGATAGTACTTTACCGGCTATGGGATATACAGTTACTTATGCCGTAGGAAATACTTTGTTGATACTTTGGGGGGTAGCTATTGTATTATTAATGTCTTAACTACATTGTTTTATTTAAATAAATTGATTATGGAAAATTTACCAGTTGTTGAAACTCCTGACAATAGGAGTTATGAAAAAGAGTTAGAAACAATGAGTCCTTTTGAAATAAAGAATAAGCTCATAAATATGGCCGAAGATTATGCCCGTAAAACAACTTCTACATTGTTGAATGCGGGTAGAGGCAATCCTAATTGGATTGCGACTTTACCGAGAGAGGCGTTCTTTTTGCTTGGGAAATTTGCATTGTCGGAGTGTCGTTTGACAATGGTGGAACCTGAGGGCATAGCCGGAATACCCGATCCCAAAGGTATATCTGCTCGTTTTGAAGAATTTCTGTATGCGTTTAAAGATGAAAACGGAGCTTCATTATTGGCCGATACATATAACTATTTAATCCGAAAAAAAGGAGCGAATCCCGATGAATTGGTACACGAATGGGCAGAGGCCGTTATTGGAGATCAATATCCCATGCCAGACCGTATATTAAAGTATACCGAAACGTTGGTTCGTGAATATTTGTGGCAAGAGATGGGGGGAAGTCCTAAAAATGCAGGAACTTATGATTTGTTTGCTTGTGAAGGAGGTACGGCCGGAATGTGTTACGTTTTTGATTCGCTGCAAGAAAATCACTTATTGAACAAAGGAGATCATATTGCTTTGATGACGCCTATTTTTACGCCGTATATTGAAATCCCCGAATTGGATAGATTTGATTTTCATGTAACTGAAATTTGCGCGTGTGAGCGGACAAAGGACGGGTATCATTCGTGGCAGTATCCGGACGAAGAGATTGATAAACTGAAAGATCCTTCGGTTAAGTTATTGTGTTTAGTTAACCCGAGTAATCCGCCGTCGTACGCGTTATCTAAGCACACCCTCGACAGAATTGTGGACATCGTGAAAAACGATAATCCTAATCTGATGATTGTTACGGATGATGTGTATGGCACGTTTGCCGAAGATTTTTATTCGTTGATGTATGCTTTGCCCCAAAATACGTTGTGCGTATATTCATTTTCCAAATATTTTGGGGCAACGGGTTGGCGGTTGGCTGTTATCGCTTTGCAACAGCAGAATATTTTCGATAAAATGATAGCGGAATTGCCAGAAGAGAAAAAAGAGGATTTGATAAAACGGTATGCGTCGTTGTCTCTTACTCCTGAAAAAATTTCTTTTATAGATCGTATGGTTGCCGATAGTCGTATGGTTGCGTTGAATCATACGGCAGGGCTTTCTACTCCGCAGCAAATGCAGATGTCTCTTTTTGCAGCGTTTGCCATTTTGGATAAGAAAAACCGCTATAAAGAGAAAATGCAGAACATGATTAAGTCTCGTCTTGGTGCATTGTGGCAGACAACAGGATTTAAGTTGTTGGATGATCCTTTGCGTGCAGGATATTATTCGGAAATCGACATTATGGTTTGGGCTAAAAAATTCTATGGAGATGATTTTACAGCGTATCTGAATAAAAATTACGAACCGTTGGATTTTGTTGTTCGTTTGGCGGAAGAAACAGGTGTTGTATTATTGAATGGAGATGGATTTGATGGTCCTACATGGTCTATCCGGGCTTCTTTGGCTAATTTGAATGAA
>JAFUKV010000050.1 GCA_017467745.1 Bacteroidaceae bacterium
CCGGCTTTGATGTTCGGTAAGTAAACATATCTTTTTAGGTGCGCCTCCGCATTTTAATTTGGTATATGTATCTGTAAATACTCCTCTTCCTCCGGTTTTTGCAAATTCTTGCATGGCTTTCCACGTTTTTTGCGCACCTTCAAAATCATATATGCAATGGGCGTTTCCTTCGCCGAGCGTTTCGAGCGAGATACCTTCTACTTTATTCCAGTTTATTTGTAAACCCGGAGTCAGCACTAAGAAATCGTACGAGATTTTTTCGTTATTGGCTGTTGTTATTTGTCTCCAAACGGGGTCGATGGCAACAACAGAATCTTTTATCCATTTTACTTTGTCGGGGATACAATCTTTTTGTTCTTTCCAGACTTCGTCCGGTTGATATTCTCCACAAGCAATTAAGGTAAATCCGGGTTGATAGAATTGGCGGTCGCTGGGGTCTATCAGGGTAATGTCCGGATCGTCCAGCCAGCGTGTTAAACGGGCTGCCATGCTAAGACCGGCTGCTCCGCCGCCGACAATGACGATTTTTCCTTTTGCGTTGCTCGAATAGGCAAATGTGTCGTTTATTCCGATGGTAGATAAGATTCCCATCGAGGCCAATACTTTTAAAAATGAACGTCTGCCTATTTCGTCTTTATGGCTTGATAAGGATTCTAATTGCTTAAACAATTCGTCTTTCATAATGTGTATTTATAATGTTTGTTTTAATTGCTTGTGAATGATGATGCAAAGTAAATAAAAAATAATTATTCCCGTGTTTTTTATTTCACATGCTTATGATAAAAAGTTTAGTAATTCTTCATTGAATTATATTCGAAAAAATATTTAGTGGGCGCGTTTCCTAAATTCAGTTGGCGTTACCCCTACTTTTTTGCGGAAAAAAGTAGAAAATTGCCCGGCGTTTTCAAAACAAAGAGCGTAGGCTATTTCTGAGATATTACGAGGAGAGCCGGTGAGCATTTCTTTTGCTTTTGAAAGCCGCAGTTGCGCATGATATTGAGCGGGAGAAACGCCGGTATAGTCTTTAAACATCTTTCTGAATTTAGAGTACCCGACCCCTAACTCATCGGCTATTTCTTCGGGAGAGCAAGGGTTTTCTATTCGGTTTTTCATTAAGATGCGCGCTTCATTTATGATGGTTACTTCCATTGTGTTACTTAGTGTGTTGTTGCGTTCTTTATAGTATACCGCTCCTAAAATGTGTAGAAAGATACTCGAAATAATTTGCTGGTAACCGGCTTTTTCTTCTTCTGAAAATTTCAAGATATCTTCATATAACCCTACTATTGTAGAACTTACTCCAATTTCATGTAGAGGTTCTTCTATTGAAAAAAAACGTTTTTCCACCCGTCGGTCTATGTGTACACCTCTAAAACCGACCCAGTATTCGTTCCATCCGTCTTTTTCGTCCGGATAATAACTGTGCCACTCTCCCGGAAATAGTAGAATCATTGTTCCGGCCTTTATTTTTTGTTTTTTGCATGATTGAGACGAAAAATAACCGCTCCCTTTTGTTATGTAGACCAATTGATATTCGTTCAAAATGCGTCCGGATGTAGGCTGAAAGTCGTAAGAATCCGGATGTTTGGTGAGCGGATAACGGCTTTGCGGTTCTATCAGTTGATGTCCTACGGTAGTTACAACTATGCCCCATTCTTCATCCGTGTTACTGATGGTAAGGTATTTATAGTTGCTCGTTTTGTGTGTATTCATGTCAAAATTGAAAAGTATAATGTCATTTTTGTAACACAAAGATACTTTTTAATTTCTATTTTTGCATCTATCAGAAATATTTTTTATAGTTTATCATGAAGATACACAATTTTTTAGCTTTTGATTTAGGCGCAACCAGCGGTCGCGCTGTGTTGGCAACCATGAATGGTGTCAAATTTGAAATGCAAGAGTTGTTACGTTTCCCTAATGCTATTATGGAATTACATGGCAAATTTTATTGGGATATTTTTTCTTTGTATAAATCCTTAAAACAAAGTTTGGCCATTTGTGCGGAAAAACAGATAAAGATAGATTCTATCGGTATTGATACGTGGGGCGTGGATTTTGCTTATATTGGTGCGGACGGAACTATTTTAGGTTTACCTCGCGCTTATAGAGATTCTTATACGGAGGGAAAACCGGAAGAGTATTTTAAAATCGTTTCCCGAAAAGAAGTGTACGATAAAACAGGTATACAGATAATGAACTTCAATAGTCTTTATCAACTTTTTGCGGCGAAGCAAGAAGGATATGTCCCTCTCGAAAAAGCCGATAAGATTTTGTTTATGCCCGATTTGTTGTCGTATATGTTGACAGGAAAGCAAGTGTGTGAATACACGGATGCTTCTACATCGCAAATATTAAATCCTAGAACAAAAAAATTCGAATCGTCGTTACTGGAAGCGATAGGTATAAATCCGTCTCTGTTGCATGAGCCGATATTTCCCGGTACTGTTATTGGCGAATTGACTGATGCGTTGGCTTCGGAAACGGGAGTTGGAAAAGTACCGGTGGTAGCGGTTGCCGGGCATGATACGGCTTCGGCGGTAGCGGCAGTTCCGGCGCGGAATAAAAGTTTTGCATATTTAAGTTCCGGTACTTGGTCGTTGATGGGTATTGAGACGGAAGAGCCTATTATTAGCGAAATCTCATATCAACTGAATTTTACGAATGAAGGAGGTATAGAAGGTACTACGCGTTTTTTGAAGAACATAACCGGAATGTGGCTGTTGGAAGAATGCCGTAAGGAGTGGCAGCGAGAAAATCATATAGAATATACTTATCCTCAAATTGTAGAAATGGCAGAAGCGGCCGAGCCGTTCCGTAGTCTGGTTAATCCCGATGATCCGGAATTTGCTAATCCTCACAGTATGACGCAAGCTATTCGCGCTTATTGCGAACGGACGGGGCAACCTGCGCCCGATACTCATAGCCGGATAATACGTTGTATATTCGAGAGTCTGGCGTTGCGTTATCGTCAGGTCCTGGGTATGTTACAAGAGGTCTCGCCGTTTCCTATTGATTGTTTACATGTTATAGGTGGCGGTTCTAAAAACAATTTGTTAAATCAGTTTACGGCAAACTCTATCGGAAAGCCGGTTATTGCAGGCCCGTCTGAGGCTACCGCTATTGGTAACGTTATGGTACAGGCTAAGGCTATGGGGCTGGTGGGCGATCGTATGGAAATGCGCAAAGTGATATTCGAATGTATAGAAACCGTAGAATTTGTGCCGCAGGATGTGGAAATATGGAATACAGCTTACGGAAAGTATTTGCAGATAGTAACAAAATAAAATTATAGAATTAACTTTTTAATAGAGACTTGTTATGGGAAAGAGCGAGTTAGTAAAGAAAGCGTTTGAAGTGGCTACCGAGAGATATGCGGCGGTAGGAGTAGATGTTCAGAAAGCGATGGATCAGTTGCAAAAAGTACAATTGTCGTTGCATTGCTGGCAAACGGACGATGTGGTGGGGTTTGAAAACCCTGATGGCGATTTGTCCGGAGGTATCCAAGTAACAGGTAATTATCCCGGTAAAGCCCGTAATATAGAGGAGGTGAGAGCGGATGTTTTAAAAGCTGCGTCTTATTTGCCCGGAAAACACAGATTAAGTTTACATGAGATTTACGGCGATTTTCAGGGAAAAGCGGTAGATCGTAACGAAGTAGGCCCGGAACATTTTAAAAGTTGGATGGAGTGGGCGAAAGAGAATGGTATGAGCCTCGATTTTAATCCGACTTCGTTTTCTCATCCTAAAAGCGGAAATTTGACGTTGGCCAATCCGGATAAGTCTATTCGAGATTTTTGGATAGAACATACCAAACGTTGCCGTTTGATTAGTGAAGAGATGGGAAAATATCAAGGTAATCCCTGTATGATGAATCTGTGGATTCACGACGGGTCGAAAGAAGTTCCTGCCAGTAGGTTGTATTATCGTCAAATATTGGAACAGTCGTTAGATGAAATTTTCGCTACCGAATACAAAAATATGAAAGACGCTATCGAAGCGAAGTTGTTCGGTATAGGATTAGAAAGCTATACGGTAGGTTCGTACGATTTCTATTTGGGATATGGCGCGAAAAAAGGAAAAATCGTAACGCTCGATACGGGGCATTTCCATTTGACGGAGAGCATTGCCGATAAAATATCTTCGTTATTATTGTTTACGCCTGAGATAATGTTGCATGTAAGTCGCCCTATCCGTTGGGATAGCGACCATGTAGTAATTTTGAACGATGATTTGCTGGATTTGTCGAAAGAGATAGTTCGTTGCAACGCAATGGATCGCATCCATATCGGATTAGACTATTTCGATGCCACCATTAACCGTATCGGCGCTTATGTCATCGGGTCTCGCGCAACGCAAAAAGCTCTGTTGCAAGCCATGCTCGAACCTATCGCTAAATTGCGCGAATATGAAGCTAACGGACAATATTTCGAACGTCTGGCGTTACAAGAAGAGGCAAAGGCTCTTCCGTGGAATGCCGTGTGGGATTATTTCTGTCAGATAAATGAAGTTCCGGTAGGAGAAGATTTTATTGCCGATATTCAGAAATACGAAAAAGAAGTTACCTTTAAACGGGGCTAATAAAGAAAGGTTTTCCGTATGAATACTTTTATTGGATTATTAATTATCGCAATAGGTAGTTTCGGCCAATCCAGTTCGTACGTTCCTATTAAAAAAGTAAAAGAGTGGTCTTGGGAAAGTTTTTGGCTGACGCAAGGTGTTTTTGCTTGGTTGGTATTCCCTTTTTTAGGAGCGTTATTGGCTGTTCCGGCAGGTAATTCTTTGTGCGGTATTTTGTCGGTAGATCCCTCTGCCGCTTTTAAAGCGATAGGATATGGAATGCTTTGGGGGATAGGCGGTTTGACTTTCGGGTTAAGTATGCGCTATTTAGGTGTTGCTTTGGGACAGTCTATCGCCTTAGGCACATGCTCGGCGTTCGGTACTATTATCCCGGCTTTGATGAAAGGTACGGATTTATTTTCCGATTCGGGATTAATCTTGTTATTAGGCGTTTGTATAACGTTGGCCGGTATTGCTGTTATCGGTTATGCCGGAAGTTTACGGGCGCGGAATATGTCGGAAGAAGAGAAAAAGGCGGCCGTAAAAGATTTTGCTTTAACCAAAGGGTTGGTTGTAGCTTTGACAGCCGGAGTGATGAGCGCCTGTTTTGCATTAGGGCTCGAAGCCGGAGAACCGTTGGTCGTAGACGGTGCGAGCGAGTTGTTCAAGACATTGCCCGCTACGTTAATGGTTACTTGTGGAGGCTTTTTGACAAATGCGGTATATTGCCTGTATCAGAATGCTAAAAATAAAACATTCGGCGATTACGGAAAAACGTCGCTGCTTATAAACAATCTTTTGTTTTGCGCTTTGGCGGGGCTTCTTTGGTATTCGCAATTTTTCGGACTCGGCATGGGTAAAAGTTTCTTAGAACCCGGCAGCGTTATGATGGCGTTTTCATGGTGTATCCTGATGGCGTTGAATGTCGTATTCAGCAATGTATGGGGTATTATCCTGAAAGAGTGGAAAGGCGTTTCTTCACAAACAATCACAGTATTGTTGGCAGGATTAGCCGTATTGATATTTTCGTTAGTATTTCCGAATTTGTTTTAAATAGTGAGGCGGGGTTATTTTATTAATGACCCCTGCTTTTGTATATTAATAAAATTAAAAATGGCATCAATTATTGACAACAACGAAGCCCTTCGTTTACAAATAGAACAGATAGCCGAAGTAGCCGGATATCTGTGGGAAAAAGGTTGGGCTGAACGCAACGGCGGAAATATTTCCGTCAATTTAACCGAATTAGTCGGAGATGAAGTACGGAGACTTCCCGCACTTATGCCCGAAATAAAATTGGGCGAACCGGTAGAGGCTTTGGCCGGAAATATTTTTTATGTAACGGGTACAGGCAAAAGAATGCGTTACGTAGCCAAAGCACCGTTTTCAAATGGGTCTGTTATTCGGGTAAATGCCGATGGATCGGCTTATGAAATTATTGCCGAGCAACCGATTATGCCGACATCTGAGCTACCTTCTCATTTGGCTATGCACAACTTTTTGCGTGCACGTGGAGTAAATAATAAAGTGGTTGTACATACGCACCCTACCGATTTAGTCGCTTTGTCTCATTGTAAACCTTTCCTTAATTCGGATTATATTACACGTAAATTATGGGCGATGATTCCCGAATGTAGAGTTATTGTTCCGCGAGGAGTGGGTATAATTCCTTACGAGCTACCCGGATCTATGGATTTGGCGAAAGCAACTATAAAACAATTGGATAAGCACGATGTAGTGTTGTGGGAAAAACACGGAATCTTAGCGGTAGGAGAAGATATTATAGAATGTTTCGATGCAATCGATACGCTTTCTAAATCTGCTCAGATTTATTTGTATGCTCGTCAAGCAGGATTTGAACCCGAAGGGATGACCGATGCTCAATTAGACGATTTGGTACCGGCATTTAATTTACCGAAATAATTGTTTAGCTGATTATAATTGTGTGAGGATTTGTATCCTAAGATTCAGTACCGGCGTGTAATGACGGTTTTATTTATGCTTTAATTTTTTGTTTATGAAAAAGTGCTTGTTATTCATTTGCTGTTTAAGTGCGGCGGCGATTTTTCTCGCTTGTTCCGAGTCCGGAAAAAAGGGAGGCCGGGAGCCGAAACAAATTCCTGTTCTGGCATGGTTCAGCATTACGGCCGAGAATACGAATTTAGATCGTTATCTCGAATTGAAAGATGCTGGATTTACGCACAGTTTTTCTCATACGGGAACTGCTGATGAAGTAGCCATGCAGTTGGATACAGCGCAATTGGCAGGAATAAAACTGATTATTACATGTCGGGAGCTTGAATCTGAAACAGAGGTCGCTGTAAATCGATTTAAAAACCATCCGGCATTAGACGGATATTTTTTGAGAGACGAACCTGACCGATCTGCTTTTGCCGCTTTAAGTGAATGGGCGAGAAAAATAGAATCGGTAGATAAGAAACATTATTGCTATTTGAATTTGCTCCCTACGTATGCTTCGTTAGAAGCATTGAAAACAGCATCGTATCGGGAGTATGTCAGTTTGTTTATTAAGGAAGTAAATCTTCCGTTTGTTTCGTACGACCATTATCCTGTAATTGGGGATAGTAGTTTACGAGGTGATTTTTATGAAAATTTAGAGATTGTGGCAGACGAAAGCCGAAAAGCCGGAAAACCTTTCTGGGCTTTTGCTTTGGCAACTGCGCACGATCCTTATCCTATTGCCACTATGGCGTCATTGCGTTTACAGGTGTATAGTAATTTAGCTTACGGTGCGCAGGGGATACAGTATTTTACATATTTTACGCCGGTTGGTACGGTTTGGAATTTCAATCATGCGCCCATTACAGAAACGTTACAACGTAGCGAAGTATATGATCGTGTGCGGGAAATGAATAAAGAAATAAAAGCATTGTCGTTTATTTTTCTGGGGGCGGAAGTCCGTTCCGTTTCGCATACGGGTAATAATATTCCGGCTGGAACAAAACGTTTGGAAACACTGCCCGAACCTTTTACTTCCGTTTCATCGGACGGCAAGGGCGTTCTTGTTTCGGAATTGGAAAATAACGGCGTAAACTATCTGGTTATCGTCAATCGTGATTTGAACGGAAATCAAAAAATAACGGTTGAATGCGATGATTTAGTATCACGAATTTTGAAAGATGGAAAGGTTGTTCCCGCTAAACGATATACTTCTGTTTTGGACGTAGATGCGGGGGATGCTTTGATATATATGTGGAAAAATAACTAAAAAGAGAACTAAAATATGAAAAGACACTTGCTGCTTTGCGCCGTATTTTGCGCTTCCATTACAGCAAAGGCTCAACATCAGTTGCCTCCGGCTTGGAATGAGATGGATAAGGTACAATCGTCCGTTCAGTATGACGCTCGTACACGTGCTTATATAACACCGACTCGTGTAGTTTGGAAAAACGATGGAAACGGAACGCTGATTACCGGTTTGGATAATCTGCTTATGGCCGGAAATGGACAAACGGATTTGACTAATGCTCGCATTTGTGTACTGAAAAGTACGAAAAACGAGCATCCTTCTATCTTATTGGATTTTGGACGTGAGCTACAAGGTGGATTACAACTGGTAACCGGTATGCCGGGAGACCAGAAACCAATAAAAATACGGGTACGCTTTGGAGAATCTGTTAGTGAAGCGATGTGCGAGATAGACGGGAAGAATGGAGCGTCTAACGATCATGCTATGCGAGATTTTACTATGCAGTTACCTTGGTTGGGAGTAAGCGAAGTGGGGAATAGCGGTTTTCGTTTTGTGCGTATAGATTTATTAGATGATGATAGGGAGTTGCATTTGAAAGAAGTTCGGGCAATTTTCAATTATCGGGATATTCCGTATTTAGGCTCATTCCGGTCGAATGACGAACGGCTGAATAAAATATGGATGACAGGAGCTTATACCGTTCATCTGAATATGCAGGAATATTTGTGGGACGGTATCAAGCGCGACCGTCTTGTTTGGGTTGGCGATTTACATCCCGAAGTGATGACGGTCAATAGCGTGTTCGGCTATAATGAGGTTGTTCCTAAAAGTCTCGATTTGGCGCGTAACACCACAGCTTTACCCAATTGGATGAGTGGTATCAGTTCTTATTCCATTTGGTGGATTTTGATACAACGCGATTGGTATTACTATCATGGCGATAAAGAGTATTTAAAACAACAGCAGGAATATCTTACCGGATTGTTGAAACATCTGTTCACGAAAATTTCTCCTTCCGGAAAAGAACAGTTGGACGGTAATCGATTTTTAGATTGGCCTTCGAGCGAAAATCAGAAGGGTGTGGATGCTGGATTACAAGCGTTAATGGTTATGGCTATGGATGCGGGGAGCGAGCTTTGTGCAGAATTAGGCGATAATGAATTATCTAAACAATGTGCGGAAAAGGCGGCGTTGTTACGTACGTATGTTCCCGATCATAATAACTCGAAACAAGGGGCGGCATTGTTAGCTTTGTCTGGATTGATGGATGCTAAAAAAGCCGATAAAGAAGTGCTTTCTGTCGGGGGGTCTAAAAATTTCTCTACATTTTACGGATATTATATGCTACGGGCTATGGCGAAAGCCGGGAACTATCAAGGCGCATTAGATCGTATCCGAGAGTTTTGGGGCGGTATGCTCGATTTAGGTGCAACCAGTTTTTGGGAAGATTTTAATTTAGATTGGGTGTCCGGAGCTGCCGGCATCGACGAGATAGTTCCCGAAGGGAAAAAAGATATACATGGTGATTTTGGAGCGTATTGTTATAAAAATTTCCGTCATAGCTTGTCTCACGGTTGGGCTTCCGGACCTACATCTTGGTTGAGCGAATATGTTTTGGGGGTAAAAGTGGTTGAACCGGGATGTAAAAGAGTGCGGATAGAACCTCATCTTGGTGACTTAGAATGGGTAGAGGGAACCTTTCCGACACCTTATGGCGTAATAGAAATCCGCCATGAAAAACAGGCCGACGGGAAGATAAAATCTTCTGTAAAAGCACCGAAGCAGGTTAAAATAATTAAATGATGTTGTAGCCATTAGATAGAAAATGCAAGATTATGATGAATAAATTTTTCATACTATTATGTCTGTCATTGATGATGGTATCATGTACTTCGTCATCTTTGGAGATAGGAGATTTACGTTGTGAAAATTTAGATAATCCCTTGGCGATAGATAATATGACTCCTCATTTTAGCTGGATTCTGCAATCGAAAAAGCAAAATGCCAAACAAATTGCTTACCAAATATTAGTGGCTTCGGAGGAAAAAAATCTGACGGAAGAAAAAGCAGACCTTTGGAATTCCGGAAAAGTTGAATTAGATAAGTCTAATGGTGTACGATATGATGGCAGTGCATTGAAATCGAGAAGTTTTTGTTATTGGA
>JAFUKV010000051.1 GCA_017467745.1 Bacteroidaceae bacterium
CGAAATCAATTTGTATATGCCCTCTTTCGGCATACGTACCATTCGGTTTAAACTCTGACAAAAAAGAATTCTATCGAAAAAGAAAAATTCCGGCAAATTTCTTGCAAAAGAAAAATATTTACTAAATTTGTCGCATCAAAATTGAAAGAAAAAAATGAAAGCTATTCTTTTTAACGCATATTGGTGGCGCTGCTTACAACTCAAAAAGTCGTGAGAAAGCAGCCTGTATGTCTAAATAAACAGCTATTAAAATACAAAAGGCCTGTCGTAATCACGACAGGCCTTTTTTCATAAACAGAATAATACAAACAAATACATATATGAACTATCAAGTAAACGAAAACGGATTTTACGGAACATTTGGCGGAGCATATATCCCCGAAATATTACACGGTTGTGTAGAAAACCTTCGCAACAATTATCTTCAAATCATGGACAGCGAAGATTTCAAACAAGAATACGACCAACTATTACAAGATTACGTAGGCCGCCCCTCTCCGCTCTATTTAGCGCAACGTCTCTCCGAACAATGCGGATGCAATATCTACTTGAAACGTGAAGACTTGAACCATACCGGCGCGCACAAAATAAACAATACAATCGGACAAATACTTTTGGCACGACGTATGGGTAAACGGCGTATCATTGCCGAAACGGGAGCCGGACAACACGGCGTAGCAACCGCTACCGTCTGTGCTTTGATGAACATGGAATGTATCGTCTATATGGGAAAAACCGATGTTGAACGCCAACACGTCAACGTACAAAAAATGCAAATGTTAGGAGCCACCGTACGTCCGGTAACTTCGGGCAACATGACACTGAAAGACGCTACGAACGAAGCCATTCGTGACTGGTGCTGTCATCCCTCCGACACGTTTTACATTATCGGTTCTACCGTAGGACCGCATCCTTACCCTGACATGGTAGCCCGAATGCAATCGGTTATCAGCAGAGAAATAAAAAAACAATTAGCCGAAAAAATCGGGCGCGACTATCCCGACTATTTGCTTGCCTGTGTAGGTGGCGGAAGCAATGCGGCCGGAACCATTTATCACTATTTAGATAACGATAAGGTAAAAATAGTATTGGCCGAAGCCGGAGGAAAAGGCATTGATACCGGTATGTCGGCAGCCACCATTCAATTGGGTAAATTAGGCGTAATACACGGAAGCAAAACTCTTGTCATGCAGAACGAAGACGGACAAATAGAAGAGCCGTATTCTATCTCCGCCGGATTGGATTATCCGGGTATCGGCCCCATGCACGCCAATCTTGCTGCAACAAAACGGGCTGCGGTACTTGCCATAAATGATGACGAAGCGCTCGAAGCTGCGTTTAACCTGACCCGTATAGAAGGAATTATTCCCGCGCTCGAATCAGCCCATGCCTTAGGTGCGCTGAAAAAACTGAAATTCAGCCCGACAGACGTAGTTGTTCTAACCGTTTCAGGACGAGGCGATAAAGATATGGATACCTATATCAACTCTATAAAGAAATAACTTTTATGGCTACTTATCAATTTCATACTATAAGTAAACAGGTCTTAGGCGATTTACACACACCCGTAAGCATATACCTGAAAGTACGCGATGTCTATCCGCAATCGGCTCTGCTCGAAAGTTCCGATTATCACGCCGGCGAAAACTCGTTATCGTACATTGCGCTTTGCCCATTGGCCAGTATCGGCGTAAACAGCGGAACGGTTACTTCCAAATTTCCCGACAACAATACAGAGAAGGAAAAGCTTTGCGACACATTTACGGTAGGCGATGCGCTGAACAAGTTTTTGAAGAAGTTTTCTATCAAAGGCAACTATGCCAACGTTTGCGGGTTATTCGGCTATACATCGTTCAATGCCGTAAAATATTTCGAAAACATTCCGGTAATCGAAAGCCATGACGAACGAAACGATGCGCCGGACATGCTCTACATCCTATACAAATACACTCTGGTTTTCAACCATTTCAAAAACGAGCTGACATTAATAGAACTACTGTCCGAAGGAGAAAAAGACCATCTGCACGAAATTGAATCGCTCATCGGAAACCGTAACTTCGCATCATACAACTTTTCTCTGACGGGCGAAGTTCACAGCCCGTTAACCGACGAAGAACATAAAGCCAACGTCCGTAAAGGAATAGCGCATTGTCTACGGGGAGACGTCTTTCAAATCGTACTCTCCCGACGATTTATACAACCGTTTGCCGGCGATGATTTTAAGGTTTACCGTGCCCTTCGCTCCATCAACCCCTCTCCTTATCTGTTTTATTTCGATTTCGGAGGATTCCGTATATTCGGCTCTTCGCCCGAAACTCATTGTAAAATAGAAAACAGACGAGCATACATCGACCCCATAGCGGGCACCACCCGGCGAACAGGAGACGCCCGCAAAGACAAAGAACTGGCGGAAGCTCTACTGGCAGACCCGAAAGAAAACGCCGAACACGTTATGTTGGTAGACTTAGCCCGTAACGATTTAAGCCGCAACTGCCATGATGTAAAAGTAGAATTTTACAAAGAACCCCAATATTACAGCCATGTCATCCACTTGGTTTCTCGCGTAAGCGGAGAACTGGACAAAGACGCCGACGCTATCAAAACATTCATCGACACATTCCCGGCCGGCACATTAAGCGGTGCTCCAAAAGTAAGAGCCATGCAACTAATCAGCGAAATAGAACCGCACAATCGGGGTGCATACGGCGGATGTATCGGGTTTATCGGATTCAACGGCGATCTAAATCAAGCCATCACGATACGCACATTCGTCAGCCGCAATAACGAATTGTGGTTCCAAGCCGGAGGCGGCATAGTAGCCCGCAGCAACGATGAATATGAATTACAGGAGGTAAATAACAAATTAGGCGCGCTGAAAAAAGCGATAGATCTTGCCGTAACACTTAAAAACTAACCATATAAATACATCGACATGGCAAAAATATTACTATTCGACAATTACGATTCGTTTACATACAACTTGTTACACATCGTAAAAAAATTAGGATACGCCGATGTGGAAGTACACCGCAACGACAAAATTGCCCTTGACGACATAGAACGGTTCGACAAAATACTCCTGTCGCCGGGACCGGGTATCCCCGAAGAAGCAGGCATATTGCTGCCTCTGATAAAACGATATGCCCCGACAAAAAGTATCTTAGGCGTATGTTTAGGGCATCAAGCCATTGCAGAGGCCTTCGGCGGTAAGCTAATCAATCTGAAAGATGTATATCACGGAGTCAGCTCTATAATAAATATCACCGGAAAAGACTATCTGTTTAACGGGCTTCCCTCACAACTGGAAGTAGGGCGTTACCACTCATGGATTGTAAGCCAAGCCAAACTTCCGGCCTGCATACAAGTTACTTCGGTAGACAGCGAAGGGCAAATCATGGCGATTCGCCACTCTGAATACGACGTACATGGCATACAATTTCATCCGGAATCGGTTTTAACGCCATTAGGAGAAACAATACTGGCAAACTGGTTAAACAAATAAACATCCATTTTCAAACAATCTGCAAAAACGTAGTTCAATGAAAAAAATACTATATAGACTTTTCGAACATCAATACCTCAATCGGGAAGAATCGAAAGAAATATTGCGCAACATTGCGTTAGGACTATATAATCCGGAACAAATAGCCGCTTTAATTACAGTATTTTTAATGCGAAACATCTCGGTAGACGAGCTGATCGGATTTCGCGACGCATTACTGGAAATGCGCGTTCCCGTCAACCTGTCGGAATACGACCCCATAGACATTGTCGGTACAGGCGGAGACGGAAAAAACACATTCAACATCTCTACGACATCCTGTTTCGTTGTTGCCGGAGCTGGATATAAAGTGGTGAAACACGGTAATTACGGAGCGACATCTATTAGCGGAGCATCGAACGTCATAGAACAACACGGAGTAAAATTCACTACCGATACAAATACGTTACGTCGCTCTATCGAGCAAAGCAACATCGCTTACTTACACGCACCTATGTTTAATCCCGCACTCAAAGCGGTTGCACCGGTACGGAAAAATTTAGGAGTCCGTACATTCTTCAACATGTTAGGCCCGTTAGTCAATCCCGTTATCCCGCGCCGACAACTGTTAGGTGTCTACAATCTGGCGTTAGCACGACTGTATTGTTACACATTCCAGCAAAGCAACAGTCAATTTGCCGTAGTACACAGTCTTGACGGATATGACGAAATATCGCTGACGTCCGAATTTAAAGTATTGGGACAAAACAGCGAATCCATTTACACACCCGAGCAATTGAATTTCAAACGCTGCCAAGAATACGAGTTAGATGGAGGCGATACACCCGAAGCCGCCGCACGTATATTCGACAACGTATTGAACAACCAAGCATCCGATGCGCAACGTAACTGCGTTATAGCTAACTCGGCCTTTGCCATTCAAGTTATGGAGCCGGACAAAAAGATAGACGAGTGCATTGCTATCGCCGCAGAATCGCTCGATAGCGGACGAGCACGACAAGCATTTGAAAAATTCATTGAAATCAATAAATAGATATGGATATTTTAGAAAAAATAATCGCCGCCAAACGTTCGGAAGTAGCCCGACAGAAAGAAGCCGTAAACACAGAAATGCTTTTAGATGCGGAGCAAATGCTGCGCCATCCCGTCTCTATATCGCAAGCATTAACGGCAAGCGCAACCGGCATTATAGCAGAATTTAAACGCTGTTCACCTTCAAAAGGCCGTATACACGGCGATGCCCGAATAGAAGATATTGTTCCCGTTTATGAGCAATCCGGAGCATCGGCCATATCTATTTTAACGGACGAACCCTTTTTCGGCGGTAGTGCGGCCGATTTCTGTCATGCCCGACAACTGGTTTCTTGCCCGCTATTGCGCAAAGAGTTTATCATAGATGAATACCAAATTATCCAATCACGGGCTATGGGAGCAGACGCAATACTTCTTATTGCCGCAGCTTTGACACAAGAACAATGTCGCCGATTCGTGCAACTGGCACACGAACTTTCGTTAGAAGTGTTACTCGAAATTCACTCCGAACCGGAATTAGAATACATGGCTTGCGGAACGGACATGATAGGCGTAAACAATCGCAATTTAGGTACATTTGTTACCGATGTGGAAAATTCGTTCCGATTGGTTGAGAAATTACCGCAAAACATTGTTCGAGTATCCGAGAGCGGCATATCCTCGCCTAAAACAGTGGCACAATTGCGACACGCCGGATACAATGGATTTCTTATGGGTGAAAATTTCATGAAAGAACCTCATCCCGGAGATGCGCTAAAACAATTTATCGTTCAACTAAACTCATCCCAGTTATGATAATTAAAGTATGCGGCATGCGTGATGCCGAAAACATTCGTGCGGCAGACAAGTTGAAAATACAGATGATGGGATTCATTTTTTATCCGGAATCTTCCCGATACATAAAACTGCATCCGAGCTACATGCCCGAACATGCCCATCGGGTAGGCGTATTTGTCGACGCACAAATAGACAACATTCTCCGTATCGCCGCAGAATACGAACTGAGCTATATCCAACTGCACGGCAATGAATCGCCCTCAATTTGCCGGCAACTATCTGAAAACGGTTTTGGCGTAATAAAAGCGTTTTCCGTATCTTCCGCCGATGATTTAAAGGCCTGTACCCGATACGAAGGATGTTGCGCATTCTTTCTTTTCGACACTAAAACACCGTTATATGGAGGATCGGGGAAATCTTTCGATTGGAGCATCTTGCAACATTATAACGGAGAAACGCCTTTCCTTTTAAGCGGAGGCATCGCTCCGGAAGACATTGAACGGTTGAAAAACTTTTCTCATATCCGTTGGGCGGGTATCGACCTCAACAGCCGCTTTGAAACAGAGCCCGGCTATAAAAATATCGCTCTATTAAATAACTTTGTCAACCAGATTAATAACATATAAAACCTTCAATACAATGAACAGAATAAACAGTTTGTTTTCTGAACAAAAACAAAACATACTCTCAGTTTACTTTACAGCCGGACACCCCACGCTGGAAAGTCCCGCCACGATTATACGCGAATTACAGGCACAAGGCGTAAACATGATAGAAATAGGCATCCCCTTTTCCGACCCTATGGCAGACGGCCCCGTAATACAAGAAGCTGCTACAAAAGCTTTGCGAAACGGCATGTCCCTGCATAAACTATTCAGCCAATTAGCCGAAATCCGCACAGACGTAACCATTCCGCTAATATTGATGGGCTACTTGAATCCCATTATGCAATATGGCTTTGAAAATTTCTGCAAACAATGCGCAAAAATAGGCGTAGACGGAATGATCATTCCCGACCTGCCGTTCGCAGACTATATGCAAAGCTACAAAGCCATAGCCGACCGATACGACCTTCGTATCATCATGTTGATTACCCCCGAAACCAGCGATGAACGCATCCGGTTTATCGACGAACATACCGACGGATTTATCTATATGGTATCATCGGCATCGACAACTGGGGCACAGCAAAATTTCGACGACCAGAAACAAGCCTACTTTCAACACATCAATGGTATGAATTTGAAAAATCCCCGTCTGGTAGGATTCGGCATTTCCAACAAAGCCACCTTCGATGCCGCTTGCCAAAACTCCTCCGGAGCAATTATCGGTAGTCGCTTCGTACAACTACTCGAACAATGCGATACGCCCCAACAGGCCGTTTCCGCCCTCCTCGACTCTTTGAAAAAATAAAATACGCTCTCTATTGATATATTATGAACAATTAGAGTACAATATAAATATATGAGAAGCCAACACGGTTCCTCATCAAACCAATAACAGGGCGTATAAAAAATACGCCCTGTTATTTTTACGTTATCAACAAACCTTTATTTTGACACCTCATTAAGAGGAAGATAATAAGTAGTGGTTGTAGGCGTATAAATACCGAAAGTCAAACAATTAAGAAATCCATTTAAAAACGTTTGATTTGTTTTCACTACATAATTCTCTTTCTGTCCCACATATTCACTATTTTGTAAAATAGTCTTTCCCACAGGAATCAGCCCATACAATAAATGATGATTCGTTACCGAGTTTACTTTTACAACAGGATCGTTTTTCTTCACATTACCAACTAACACCTTCGTATTATAGCACGAAGAAAACATGAATAAACAAAAAACAGACGTAACAAAAAATTTTGTATTCATATAAATAATATTTTGTTCCATCCTGCTCCCTCTGATGGAAGTGCATAAATAAAAAAAACTTGGGAACTGTTTAATGTCTTATCTGTCTAAGAGGTATCGCCAAACACCCACCGTACAAATAAACAACAGTCCCACGCCAATATGTTATATGCTCCTTGCAGAAGTATATACACATGACGTGAGCGTTCTGTTGCATTATGCTTGTACGGTTTTGAAAATTGGCGATTTTCTTAGACAAGTATAATATCTTAAAACGCTTTTATAATAAAAACACCGGCATACAACGCTTTGCGCCGGATCTCGGACAAAGGTAAGACTTTATGACTTAACTGCAAAAAAATATGTATATTTTACATTTCCCAAAAACGCACTACCTGTCAGTATAAAAGCGCAAGAAAATATCACTTATTTTATCTTCCATACAAGCAGCGACTTAAATCTCAAAAAAGAAATCAATATTTTTTATCGCCATTAAATAAAAATGCGTATTCCCCTCTTTTTATTTTGCCAAACGAAAAACTGTTTTTATCTTCACCGGCTGCAAACGGAAAACTGTTTCAAAAAATCAGAAAAGCATTTCCTCTATAAATATGTAAAAACAGTAAATTGAAATCATCATATTATTAATTATTACCGATAGATAAATGAAACGTATTGTTTTTTTAGATTATGTACGCGTATTCGCATGTTTTCTTGTCATAGTAGTCCACGCCAGTGAAAATTTTTACGGAGCTGCCGGATCTACCGACATGGCGGGGCCGCAATCTTTCTTGGCTAACGAGGCCGACCGGTTATGGGTATCTATTTATGACGGATTTTCCCGTATGGCAGTACCGCTGTTTATGATTGTTTCCGCTTATCTTCTTGTTCCGATAAAAGAAGAGCAAACAACATGGCAATTCTACCGCCACCGCTTTATGCGCATTCTGCCGCCGTTTTTCATATTCATGGTTCTGTACAGCACCCTGCCTATGTTATGGGGACAGATAGACGGTGAAACATCTGCAAAAGACTTGTCGCGGATATTCTTAAACTTTCCCACTTTGGCCGGACATTTTTGGTTTATGTATCCTCTAATCAGTCTTTACCTTTTCATGCCTATCATATCGCCGTGGCTAAACAAAGCTACGGCAAAAGAAGAACGGTTCTTTATAGCTTTATTTTTGCTATCTACATGTATGCCGTATCTCAATCGTTGGTTCGGAGAGGTATGGGGGCAATGTTTCTGGAACGAATACCACATGCTGTGGTACTTCTCCGGATATTTAGGCTACCTTGTTTTAGCGCATTATATACGTGTACATCTTACATGGAACCGTACTAAACGTTTCGTCATAGGCACTACTTTAATGATTATTGGCGCTATACTGACTATCTACTCATTCTATATTCAGGCCATACCCGGAGAAACGCTCTCCACACCGGTAATAGAAATAGGTTGGGCGTTTTGCACTATTAATTGCGTGATTCTTACAACGGGCACATTCCTTATGTTTACATGTATAAACCGTCCAAACCCGCCACGTTTTATAACAGAGTTGTCCAAGCTCAGTTACGGTATATACCTTATGCACATATTCTGGCTTGGATTATGGGTAACCGTATTTAAGCACACATTAGGAATGCCTACTGTCGCCGCTATACCTTGCATCACCGTAACAACATTCGTTTGTTGCGCCATAACCGCAAAAATCATCTCGCTTATACCGGGCAGTAAATGGATAATAGGGTAATATCTCAAAAATAGAAATAGCGCATTATCATCATATAAAGGGCATGTCAAAACTCTATTTTACCAACGGTGGACTTTTTGTTTGAAACTTGAACATCCCCAAAAGATAAAAGATAAGAGAAAGAGCCGTATCATTACTCAAAACAGAGTTTGATACGGCTCTTTTTGGTTTAGTAGTTACAACCTGCAACTTTTCGGAACAGTCATTTTAGTTCTAACACACTCCCTTATTAAAAAAACTATCGAAAAAGAAATTTTATCCTTTTCATATCAACAAAGACATCCAAGCTATATATAAGTACCTATCAATTATATACTTATAAAATATTTGCTATTTCTGTACTCATTTTCGTTTTTTATTCCTATATTTGCATCGACACTTGAAACACAAATCTATCGACCTGCTCTCAGAGCGGGAACGGGATTGGTGTTTCTTTTTTTGCGCCATCTCGGATAGATTTTCATGATGTTTCACCATTAAAAATTTCTGAGTATGGAAACAGAAAAAAGAAGTGTCGAAAAAATCGCCAGCGTCAGTGCCGGCAAGATGGTATTAAATCCGGTAGCCACACGTGCTGCCATCGACGGATACAAACGAGCAATCCGTTTTTACCGGAATCCCGCCGATAAAATATACGAAACAGTCCGTTTGGGCGATTTCTGCTACCGAGCCCGTTACGGTATGGAAGCGTTAAAGGCTTATCGTGAAGCGATAACCCTTTGTTTTGAAAATGAATCGAAACGCTCTCCCCGCTTCAAAGAAGTAGCGCGTTACTGCGCAAAACGCATCTCGATTGTTTATCGAGACATACTCGGAGGCACAGATACCTTCGATATAGAACAAAAAAGAGTAGAAGAGTTTTACTCATCACAGTTCTATAACAAATAAAAAAAACCGGAGAATATTCTCCGGTTTTTTTAGATATAATCTGACAGTAACATACTTTATTCTTCTTTTTCTTTCTCTCTCTGTTGTTTCATCTCTTTGTGTGCAATATTTTTCTCCATAAAAAAAGAAAGGAGCAATCCCAAACCGCCGAATAACAAAACACACGAACCATACGCTATCGACGTAGCTTCATAAACATTCCACGCCTTGCCATTATAACCTTCCATAATGCGCAAAATCCACACATTAAAAACAGAACCCATCAATAATCCGAAACCCACGCCCAATAACAACGAGCCCCATTTCAACGCATTAAACGAAAACGGCAATCTATTTGAAAAAGAAGGCATCTGCAATTTTGTTACTTGTAAAAGAGAAGTATCAAATTTTTCGCCTATTTTCTCTATAAACATGATACGTTCTTTTCGCCGAACAATCAATTCGAAAAAACTGTAAATACCATAAGTTATAATACCTACTACTAACGGAATCATGATAAAATCCATAACATTATATTTTTAAGTGAATAATTTTGTTTTCGTTCAGTTTGACGCACAAATATAAAAAAGGTTACATTATTTCTAATAAAAAAATTTTTTTCTACTTTTATCATTACCATCTGTAACCTTCTGATGGATTTTGCGTCAAAAGGAAAAATGGATGCGAATAACGATTTATACAACATAAAAAAAGTGCTTGAAGGCGATACTGCGGCATTCTCCGGAATTTTGCAACGATACAGCAACCGGATATTCGCCGTTATAGTACGCATAGTCGGCTGCCGTGAAGATGCGGAAGAGCTGACACAAGATGTCTTTATGAAAGTATTTTCGTCATTAAAACAATATAAGGGAAACAGCGAATTTTCGACATGGATATACCGCATCGCCTACAACACGGCAATGTCGTACACCCGAAAACAACGCAAAGAAATACCGTACATAGACGAAAGTTTGTACGAAAATATTTCGGAAGAAGAGGTAGACGCCCTATTTAACCGCACCGACAACTCAGAAAAGATAGAACAGCTGGAACAATCGGTAGCCCGCTTAACCGGAGAAGAAAAAGCGCTATTGTCGTTATTTTACACCGATATGCGCCCCATTAACGAAATAGCGAAAATTACCGGACTGACCGAAACGAACGTCAAAACAAAATTGCACCGCATTCGTAAAAAACTTTACATTATCATGTCCGAAATACCGGCATAACGAAGAATAACGCAGTATGAAAGAAACAAAAGAAATAAAAAAAGACGAAGCTTTAATCCGGCTCATGCAGCCAAACGCAGATACCCGTCTCCCGTTTATGTTCAACGAACAGTTGATGAAACGCATCGAAGCGGAAACAAAACGCAAAGCCCGCATAAACACGTTTTGGCAATATGCGTCCGTTTCCGTTATTTCTATTGCGTTGATAATCGGAACAATCAAATTGCTGTTTCTGTACACATCTTTTAATCTCATTCATAAATTAGAGTATATTTTCAACTCTGCCTTTATAAGTCCTGATTTAAAAATCTATACCTTTATAGGAGGATGTATATTGATTCTTTTATACCTCGACCACACCATGCGTCGCCGGTATGAAGCCCGTCATACAAAAGATTCGGGCTCATAATAACGGCACAAATAAACATTTTGCCGGCTAATTCATTATATTTGCATCGAATAAATATAATGTATGAAAGAATTTATCCTTAGTAAAGAAGAAACCGAACGAACTATTCTCGTCGGATTGATCACACCCGAGCAAAACGAACAGAAAGCAAACGAATATCTCGACGAACTGGCATTTCTCGCCGAAACCGCCGGAGCAGAAGTAGTAAAGCGCTTCACACAAAAAGTTCCGGCCGCCAATTCGGTTACATACGTCGGAAAAGGAAAATTAGCCGAAATAAAGGCATATATAGAACAAGAAGCGGAAAACGGCAACGAAATAGGTATCGTCATTTTCGACGATGAATTATCGGCCAAACAGATACGCAACATCGAAGGGGAACTGAAAGTAAAGATTCTCGACCGTACATCCCTTATACTCGATATTTTCGCCATGCGCGCGCAAACAGCCAACGCTAAAACGCAGGTAGAGTTAGCCCAATATAAATATATGCTGCCCCGTCTGCAACGGTTGTGGACGCACCTTGAACGGCAAGGAGGCGGTTCAGGAAGCGGAAAAGGCGGATCGGTAGGGCTGCGCGGTCCCGGAGAAACGCAGTTGGAAATGGACCGTCGTATCATCTTGAATCGCATGTCGCTTTTAAAAGAAAGATTAGCCGATATAGACAAGCAAAAAGCTACCCAACGACGTAATCGGGGAAAAATGGTACGAGTAGCATTAGTGGGATATACCAATGTAGGTAAATCGACATTGATGAACCTGCTATCGAAAAGCGAAGTATTTGCCGAGAACAAACTTTTTGCCACGTTAGACACAACGGTACGAAAGGTTATTATAGACAACCTCCCGTTTCTGTTGTCCGATACTGTCGGATTTATCCGCAAACTCCCCACCGATCTCGTTGACTCGTTCAAATCGACACTCGACGAAGTCCGGGAAGCCGATTTATTAGTACACGTAGTAGATATATCGCATCCCACTTTTGAAGAACAAATTGAGGTGGTTACCCAAACATTAAACGAAATATGCGATTCGGCCGATAAACCTTCCATAATCGTATTCAACAAAATAGATGCGTTTTCGTACATCAAGAAAGACGAAGATGACTTAACGCCACGCTCACGTGAAAACATATCGTTAGACGAACTGAAACAGACGTGGATGGCCAAAATGCACGACAATTGCATCTTTATCTCCGCGAAAAACAAGGAGAACATCGACGAACTGAAAACATTACTGTATAATAAAGTAAAGGAGATTCATATAACCCGCTTCCCGTATAACGATTTTCTATTTCAAAAATACGAAGAAGAATTATAAATTTTGCTTGCAGATGAGACAACTTACTTCTGACGAAATTACCGTATTAGAGAGACAGGCCTGTTCGGCCGATTCGTGGCAAAACATAACGGTAGCAGACGAATTTAATCCGAGTTCTATTTATAACGTAAAATTTTCCGGAAAAATCTCATTAGGTTGCTTTAATAAAACGTTTATATCCGAAAGCGGTATAAAACAACCTTCCGGACTACGCAATGTAACCTTACACAACTGTCAAATAGGCAACGACACGCTAATAGAAAACATAGCTAACCACATTGCCAATTACCGCATAGGAGACGACTGCCGCCTGCAAAACATTCAAACGCTCGAAACGGTAGGACGCAGCCGATTCGGGAATGGTACGGAAGTATCTGTTCTGAATGAAACCGGAGGACGTGAGGTTCCTATTTTTAATGAACTGTCCGCACAATTAGCATACATCATTGCGCTATATCGCCACCGTCCTGCTTTGATAGAACGGCTAAAAGAAATTATTACCCGTTACTGTGATAACATAGCATCCGAAACAGGCTTTATCGGTAACTGTTCCACAATTGTCAATGCCGGCACTATTCGTAACGTCAATATAGGCGAACATTGCATTATCGAAGGAGCATCCCGATTAGAAAACGGCTCGATAAACGGCAACCGGTACGATCCCGTAAAAGTAGGGTACAACGTCATTGCGCAAGATTTTATATTTTGTTCGGGTGCAACCGTTACAGACGGCGCCGCACTGATACGCTGTTTCGTTGGACAGGCATGCCATTTAGGGCATCTTTTTTCTGCCCACGATTCTCTGTTTTTCAGCAACTGTCAAGGCGAAAACGGAGAAGCCTGCGCTATTTTTGCCGGGCCATATACGGTATCCATGCACAAATCGAGCTTACTGATAGCCGGTATGTTCTCGTTTCTGAACGCAGGCAGCGGCTCCAACCAAAGTAACCACATGTATAAACTGGGACCTATCCATCAAGGAATCGTAGAACGAGGCTCCAAAACCACCAGCGATTCGTATGTATTATGGCCTGCCAAGATCGGCGCATTTTCTCTGATTATGGGGCGACACGTCCGACACTCCGACACATCGAACCTGCCATTTTCCTACCTGATAGAAAAAGGAGACAATTCATACATCGTACCGGGTATCAACCTGAAAAGCGTGGGCACTATCCGCGATGCGCAAAAATGGCCGAAACGAGACAAGCGCAAAGATCCGAACCGGTTAGACTGTATCAACTTCAATCTGCTCAGCCCTTATACCATTGCCAAAATGGAAAGAGGCATAAACGTTTTGCGCTCTTTACAACAATCATCGGGCGAAACATCCGAGATATACTCTTTTCAAAGCGCTTGCATCAAAAACAGTTCGTTGAAAAGAGGCATAACGCTATATACGAAAGCCATTCAAAAGTTTTTAGGTAATTCGGTTATCAAGCGTTTAGAAAACCGCATATTTGAAACGGAAGAGTCCATACGAAAGCAATTACATCCTACCATAACGGCGGGAGACGGTGAATGGGTAGACTTGGCCGGATTAATCGCTCCCAAAACAGAAATAGACCGCTTAACGAAAGCAATAGAAAAAATGGAAATTTCCTCGCCGAGAGAAATCAACCGGTTCTTTTCCGATCTTCATCAAAATTATTACGATTTAGAGTGGACATGGGCTGCCAAACTGTTAGAACGCCGGATAAATAAACCGATTGTCGATATTTCGGCGCAAGACATCGTACAAATTGTTCATGAATGGAAAGACGCTGTAATCTCCTTAGACAAAATGTTATACGAAGATGCCAAAAAAGAATTTTCTATGAACGCACAGACGGGATTCGGAGTAGACGGCAGCGACCGCCAGAAACAAATAGATTTCGAATCGGTCAGAGGCGATTTCGAAAACAATCCGTTCGTATCTGCCGTGCGCAAACATATCATAGATAAAACGGCCTTAGGCGACGAACTGATAAATCGATTGTCTCCGCTATTATGATGAAACGTAGAAATAAATCGAATTTTCTGCCGAATTATATTCTACGGCTTTTTTGAAAAGGAAATATATACTATTTTTGTTTTTACGTCCAAATCATTAAATAACCGTACAATACCGGCATGAATGGAAAAATATATTTTTGAATATCCTTTCGAAGTGCGAGACTATGAATGCGACATGCAAGGAATTGTCAACAACTCGGTATATCTGAATTATTTAGAACACACACGACATCGGTTTCTCTTGTCGGCGGGCTGCGATTTTGCATCCCTTCATCCGCAGGGTATAGACCCCGTAGTAAAACGCATGGAAATAGACTATAAACAATCGCTTCGCAGCGGCGACAAGTTTATCAGCAAATTATACATGAAACGCGAAGGCATACGGTTTGTTTTCTATCAAGATATCTACACTCTGCCCGCAATGAAACTGTCCGTCAAAGCCCGAGTAGAAATTGCCTGCGTGGTAAACGGGAAAATAAGTAAAGGCGAAGAACTAATCCCCCTTTTTAAAGAATACCTGTGAACGAACTACTATACCGCATAGCGTTGACCCGCATCAAGGGCATTAACCTGCCATTAGCAAAGATTCTACTCGAAGCTACTGGCTGTTGCGAAGCCCTATTTGCCGAAACGGAAGAAAATATCAACCGGATAGCTCTTCTGAAAACATCTTTATTCTCAGACAAGCAGAAAACCGAAGCCCTAAAAGAAGCGGAAACAGAGCTGGACTTTATAGACAAAAACAAAATAGACG
>JAFUKV010000007.1 GCA_017467745.1 Bacteroidaceae bacterium
AGGGGGATGTAATAGGAGTAATGATAAGATGTTATAAAATGCTATATGTCTAAGTATTTGTAACGTGATAGGTATTATCGATAATAAAAAAGGAAAGTCAAAAGACTTTCCTTTTTCGCTTTCAAAAAGCAATTCGTTTACTTTCTGATGTTGAGTTCTTTGATGATAGCGCGATACCGTTCGATGTCGATTTTAATTAAATAATCAAGCATACGACGACGTTTACCTACTAACATGCGAAGAGCTCTTTCAGTGCTATAATCTTTGTGATTTGACTTTAAGTGTTCAGTCAAATGGGCGATACGGTATGAAAATAATGCAATCTGCGCTTCGGGTGAGCCAGTATCAGTATTAGACTTTCCGTATTTCCCAAAGATTTCTTTCTTTTTCTCAGAATCTAAATACATTTTTCTGCGTTTTTTATTATTAAAAATTCTTTTGAGCGCACAAAGGTAGCCATTTGTTTTTGAAAAACAAATCTTTATTCGCTTTTTTATTTATTTTCGGGTAAACAAGTTCTGTTCTTGTTTTATTACAGATGATGAAAAGGTGTTATAAATAAAAACGCAGAGCAGACTTTTATATTCAGTCTGTTCTGCGTTGCAGCGCACACACTTGATTATTTCAAAGTATTAAGCACTGCTTCATAGTTTGGTTCTTGGGTTATTTCGGGTACTAATTCTTCGTAAATGATATTGAATTTATCATCTATTACGACAACAGCTCGGGCCAACAACCCGGCCAACGGTCCGTCTGTCATTTCAACGCCGTAATCTTTACAAAATTCTCGGCTTCTGAATGCAGATACGGGAATTACTTTATCTATACCTTCTACCGTACAAAAGCGCGAGTGGGCGAAAGGCAAATCCTTAGATACCGCTAATACTACCGTATTGGGCATTTGGGCGGCCATCTGGTTGAATTTTCTGACGGAGGTGGCGCATACGGATGTGTCTAAACTCGGAAAGATGTTTAAGACGATGCGTTTTCCTTTTAAATCGCAACAAGATAAGTCAGATAAATCTGATTTTACTAATCTGAAACATGGAGCTTTTTCTCCTGTTTTGGGTAAGGAGCCGTTCGTGTTGACGGTATCTCCTTTAAATGTTACGGTAGCCATAGAGCATTACTTTTTTATTATGGTTAATAATTTGTTTTACAACTTTCTTGATAAGAGCTTATTCCTTCTGCCACTTTTTTTGATAAATCAGGACTGTATCCGACGTAAATGTCGGCAATTTTATTATCCGGCGTCAATAAAAATACGGTTGGAAAACCTGTTACTCCGTATTGGGCGGCAACGTTGGAGGCGTTATAAAGGGGGGTGTTGGTTGTCAAATCGTTTTCTTCCCGGTATTTTTCGATGTCGCTTCGGGCGGCTTCTTTAAATAGGATTTTAAATTCGGTTTTTTCTTTTTGGCATAAACTGTCGAGTTGTCCAATAGCCGGCGGGCAAAAACTGGCTTTTGTATTGGCGAATAATAGTATTTTCATATTTTTACCGGATGTCAGTGTGTATCTGCTATTATTTTCGGATAGTACCGGTAATG
>JAFUKV010000052.1 GCA_017467745.1 Bacteroidaceae bacterium
TACGGCTTGCAGAATATCGCTCAGACTGTAACCGGTTGTCGGTATTTTATCTTCACAAATGGCTGAACGCAATTCATAATGAGGCGTGTTTTTATCCGGTTGTTCGGAATGTTCTCTTTTCAATGCAGTTTCGTCCGGGAGGAAGATTTTGCGAATAATATCTTTCTTTATGAACTTTATAAAATAATCGGATGTTATTCTCGTAACGACAGATGGTGAATCTTCGCTACAAACTCCAAAAGCATAGTTACAGTCATGCTGATTGAATATTCCCAGTAATTGACAGAGTAAAGACAGCATACGTCGACAGATTTTTATTCTTTAATATATAATAAAGCCTCTGCCGGAGAAGAGTCGCCAAACTTCTTCTAAATTTCACACAGAAATCTTTGGGCAGAGGCTTTTATTGCCTTGTCCGTTTCTGTGTGATCTTTTATTTAAAAAAAAGTTTGGCAGGGACAGATATATTATTTTCCTAAATTATAGCAAAAACTTCAAGCATTTTTTTGCACACATTATTAAAACACATTTATCTTCAACGATTTTTATTTTCAGCTTTCTTTTTCCCAAACCGCTTTTCGGTACTTAACGCCTGTATTTTACATGTAAGCTACCGACTTAAAAAAACACTTTATCTATAATTTCTTCTTTATTTATTTCGATTAGCGATTTTCTTGTAATATTCCATTCGGTCGATACAGGTTTTGTATGTAATTTCCCGTAAGGCTTGCGTTTTGAGGGTCAATACGTCTATGTCTTCTTTTGTTACTTCAAATTTAGGATTGTAACGGGCTTCTACATAGGCTCGTTTCAGAAGATCGAAAAGTCGTTTCTCTTCTTTGGTGTCGCGCGGAAATACCGACCGAATCCGTTCGGGCGAATATTTTCTGGTAGATCCCAATAATTTGGCTAAGTTATGTTGTTTGCTGTTTTTTAATGTATGTACTAACCGCAATGAATAAAAATAATTTTCGCAGGCTTGGTGAAGGAGGAAAGATACCATCCTATATTTTTTGTTTAAATAGCCATATTTTGCAAAATCTAAAAAATCATCTGCATAATTGAACTTCTCGTTAAAATATTCTTCTGCCTGTTCCCCGATTTCTTCAAAATTCAGTTTTCTGGCACGCGCTAACTTGCATCGCCCGCTATCGTACAGCAGAATGCCGTCGCGCTTTACTTCGGTGTAAAAATAGCGGCCTTCCGACAGGTCGGAGTTCAACTTTTCTATGTCTTCGTTTATAAACTGTATGGGTACTTGCTGCTCGGGGCGTTTGTAATAAAGGGCGTCTACCGTTTCGAGTATGGAGCCTACCTCTTCTACGTTGCGCCCGCTGGTTACTACCAGTATGTCGTAATCGCTCATAAAGGTGGTAAGTATGCCGAATTCTATTTTTTCGTCGTACCGTACGGCAGTGCCTCTGGCGTAGCTACCATACAGAATTATCATCTCGCATTCCGGTAGATGCTCGGTTATTAACGACACTATTTTTCTCAAATCGTTTTGAGCGTACACTGGAAGTTGGCTTACATCGGTTTTCATCGGTTTGTCCCAATAATAAAATGTGAATACCTTGTAAAGATAGCTAAAAATATTTCTTTTCATGTCTATAATTTGAAGATTAAACGTTTTTTCAACCTTAAAACCCTATTCGCCTTTTCAACTTATCTATGCGAAGTCGAAAAAAGAATAGATATCTTTTGAATTTTGCTTTGCGGGTAAACGAATATACACCTAAGCGGTTGTCTTCGTTCAGGCAAAAAACGGTTCCATCTTTCAAGTATATTATCAAGTTATTGCGCTCTTGACAAATGTAGACTATGCTGGCATACGGTATCCCGTCTAAAAAATATTTTCCGTGTACGTATTCTGTGTACATCAGAAATTCTTTGAGAGACATTTCGGGGAAACATACAGCCGTATCTGTAAACCGAAGGCCGAAAGGCTTTACGTAATTTTTCAGTTTATCGCAAATTTCAAATATCGGTAAAGGAGATAGCCGCTTTACATAAAGATAAGAGACAACATCCTTTAATAAATTAACAAACATCATTCTGTTTACCGTTTAAATTAGTAAGGGAAGTGCCGGCATGTAACATCGAGCACCAGCCGCCCGAATGGGATAATGTAGAAATAGACCGCACCGGCCTTACCCGACAAACAAGAAATACGATGATTTGAAAAACGAAAAACGAATAGTTAGATTCGGTATGAAAAGTATTTATGGCATATCTTGTACAAGGTATTGTTTCCGCCTGCCGTATCCGAAGCAAACGGGTAAAAACTCTGAGGGCGCGGATACCGTGTAACTATCCTGTAAGTAGGTATCGCCAGAGACCCGTCAAGCAGATAATAAACAACAGCCCGCGCCCGATATTGCATGTATAGAACATACAAACAGGAGCAGACGTTCGTTTATTATTCATGCTTGACTAAAACTGGCAATTTTTACTTACAAAGAATAATAACAACGCCTAAAAATTAAACGGCACACACTGGCCTGCCGTTGCAGACCGGTGCATATCGTTACAAAAGTAACAACACGTAACGGTTTTACAAAATTTTGAAGTACTTTTTGTGAAAAAATTGAAGGGGATATCCGTAAAAAGATATTGTAAACAACCCCGAAAGCAATAAGGTTGTTGCTTTACAGCATACAAAACGAACAGATAAAAAGGCGCGGAGCTGTATAATTATCCAAAGACAGGGTATCGCCAGAGACCTTTTCAGCAGATAATAAACAACAGTCCGCGCCGGATGTATTATGGAATATACACACAGAGACCATGTAATAAGCCGGTTATACGCTTCGGCCAACAACAAACCGAAACATGACGCTGTGAAAATAAAAATATATAATGATTATTCAAAATTTTGATGTACCTTTTTACAAAAAAACAAAAAGTAAATATCTATAAATAAATATAATATAAAAATATGTAGATACAACACTTAGAGCAATAAGGTTTTGATTTACTGCATAAAAAACGTACAGATAGAAAAGGCGCGGAACTGTATA
>JAFUKV010000053.1 GCA_017467745.1 Bacteroidaceae bacterium
CATTCATTTTATTATCGGGGAGTGTATCCGTTTTTTCTTCGGTACAGCGATTTCTCGCTACCCAATAATTAACAGCTATCGGTACGGGGAGATATGCTCCCCAGCCGCCTTTGTTTTCTAAATCTCCGTTCCATTCGGATGTTCTGTCTTTTGTTCCATGTATTTCAAATAGAGGGACAGGGGCGGAACCTTCGAGCGATTTATACATCCATTCTAATGTAAGCCCGGCAATAGGGGCTACGGCTGCGAATACGTCCGGTTTTTCGTATGCTAATAAATAACACATTTCTCCTCCGTTAGACATTCCGGTACAGAATGTATTTTGTTTGCTCAGATTAAATTTTTTATGTAGGTGCTTTACCAATTTGCAAAGAAAATCTACATCATCAGTTTTCATGTCTTCTTGAAATGGATATCCTACATTCCAGCAGGTATTGCCGCGTCCGTCTTTTACTCCTTGCGGATAACAAACAGCAAAGCCGTTCTTGTCGGCTATATCATTCATGCCGTATCGAGAAGGATCCGCTTTTCCTCCATATCCATGTAATACAATTACCAGAGGAGCTTTACAAGGAAGATTATCCGGAATGTGCATTATATAGGAACGTTCGATGCCTCCTGATTTATATGTATATGTTTTGTCATTTGTCTGTGAAATAAGTTGAGTTGCAAATAATATTGATAATAAAAATGTGAATAGAAATGATTTCATTTTGTCAATTATGTTGAGTTTAGGCAAATATAGAGAATAAACGATATTTCTCAATTGAAAAAGGAGAAAGTTTTTATAAAAAAAGAATGGTTGTCATCACGACAACCAATCTCTGTTAACCTTAAATCTAATACTATGAAAAACACATTGCAAATGTATAAACATTATATGTTATATAACATGTTTTCTGTAATAAAATTTCATGTATTAGCAAAGTTTTGCATATAAAGCTGTATATGTAAAAATATTTAGAGAATCTCGGAAGTTTATTCCTATATTACCCAAGAATTTAAAGTCTGTATTGTAATTCCATTAAAATTCGGAATGACAATATTTGATTTTTCTTGTAACAAGTGTGTCGGATTTGTAGTCGATAAGGCTATTATTTTCATATTTGCACTATGAGCGGCTTCGATGCCTGCAAAAGAGTCTTCAAAAACGATGCAGTCATGCGGGTTCTTTTTCAGGTCTTGCGCTGCGAGAAGAAAACATTCCGGATTAGGTTTTCCTTCGGATATTCTGTTTGCTGTAACAATAGAGTTGAATACTGATTCTAATTTTAAGCGGGAAATAACGGAGTGTACCTTTTTATTATCAGAACTGGTTACTAACGCTACGGGTAAGTTATTGTCTTTTAGTAATCGTATAAAGTCCAAAGCTCCCGGTATAGGCGGATAATCCATATTCAACTCGAAGTCGGAACTTTCTTTTATAATTTGTTTTTGTATTTCTATCGGATAGTTGTGAAAATATTTTTCGAGGATGGCTTTTAATGTATTTCCTTTTATGACTGCCGGAAAATTGTCTATGGATATGTTGTATTTCTTGGCAGTATTATTCCAGAATTTATCGTAATTAGGTTCTGAATCTATTATAACGCCGTCTAAATCGAATAAAAAGGCTTTGTTTTCGTATTTCATTGCGCTTATTGATTATAAATAAAAGCTGACATTGAAACAATATCAGCTTTATATGAGAAAGATTAAGTTTTGTGTTTAAAAACGTTCGTTGAAAGAGTCATCGCTACTCATATCCATATCGTTGAATCCTTCTTCATCTAATTCAGACGGATCGAAGTCTTGGTCTCCATAAAAATTTTCATCCAGTAAATCCGAATTTGAATTGTTTTTTTCAAAATCGTCGAAAGAAATCATTTGAGAGGGAGCTTGTCCTACCGATTTTGTACATACCGGTTTATCTAAATTTTTACCGGGAACTATTTCTCGCAATTCCATAAAGAATGCTCGTTCGGTCATATTGTCGAAAACGAATAGCATTCTTTGTTTTTCATCTTCTAACAATTCGTTCAGCCGGGTATGTTCCATAACCCACGAGTCGATGTCAGAACTTGTATCCATCTCTACAAGCGTTATCTCTATCTTTTTTTCCCAATCTTCATCGCAAATAAAGAATGAGGTTATTTGATCTTTTGTATAGTTTACAGAATCGAGAATGGCATTGTGTAATTCTAAAAATGTAGCATCCGAATCAATGCTGATTTCTCGTGCAAAGTTATCGACTTCGTCTGATAAGATTAGAAACTTATAAATCATAATTCTATATTAGTTTTCGAGTATAAAACTGTTTGTTTGGTTCAACATTTGTTTTGTAAAAATAGTCATTTCTATGTATCTATGAAAATTATAGAAGAAAAATAAATCATGTATTTTATAAAATAAGATGTAAGAAGCAATTCATTATATTTGCTTGTAATTTCGTTAATTGTATAACATGTATAAAATACGAATATATGATAGACAAAAATATAAATTGTTTTAGAGATTTCTCAACTCCGCCAGAGCATGTTAATTTCTTGGCAAAAAAACTTTTTGGAGAATGCGGTCATATATTGGATGGCGCAATAGCATATATAGAACCGCATGGAGGAGGCCCTATCGAGCAGCATACGCATGAAAAAAATCATTTGTTTGTTGTTGTTAGGGGAGAAGTAAAAGTATTGTATGGAGAAAGGGTAGAAATTTATCGAGCAAATGAGTCTTTTTTAGTAAAGGGCGATATGCCTCATTCTATTTGGAATAATACAGAGGAGACGGTTATAATGTTGGGAATATCATTAAAAAAAGAAGATTGAAAAAATAAAAAACGCTGGAAAAGAGTTTATTTTAATTCTTTTCCAGTGCTTTATCAAAGTATTCTGCTTTTAGAACTTATAACCGAGAGTAAATAAAACAGAGTTAGTTTTTGTTTTTAAGTTTGTTTTCTCAGGAAATACAATTTGGGTATCTCCACTGAACAAGGGCGAGAAAGCGTACAAATAGCTATCGTTATTACGGTGTACATAAGCGGCATCCGTATAGAATCGACCGAATCTGTAACCAAGTCCCATAGTGTAATATTGAGTGCCTTTATCTAAATAATATTGAGTTGTAACACCTTCTGTCGATGCTATTTCAATTGGATAATCTCGTACATTGGCTTTAATGGGAGATAATTGGTTTGCATATCCGGCTCTTAAACTGAGTTGAGGCGTAACGCGTAATTCTCCGCCGATTTTAAAAGTATGTCCGGCTTTC
>JAFUKV010000054.1 GCA_017467745.1 Bacteroidaceae bacterium
AAACGGTTGCAGGTGATAGATACTTGTAACCGTTTTTTTATGGTAGAAATATAATATAGAGAAATTTTTTTGATTAAATAATGTGGTATATAGAAATAAATATTTATATTTGTCGACACTTATGTCAGACTATTTTGTCAGACATGTATATATTTTTGATATAAATGTAGAATATATGAATGATAAACAGAGTATAACAGATGTGGAAAACGGCATTATAAATGCCGCTCGAAATGTTTTTATAGAGAAGGGGTATGTCGCTGCATCTATGGGTGATATTGCTGCTGAGGCAGGGATTGGGCGGACAACGTTAAACTATTATTTCCGTACCAAAGAGCGGTTGTTTGAATCGGTATTCGAGCAATTGATTAATTATCTGTTGCCGAATATTGGAGCAATAATTGACGGAGATTCTTCATTTTTTGAAAAACTTGAAGAAATAGTGAGCCTTTATATAGATACGGTGAAAACGTATGAAGGTTTCCCTGCATTTATAATTGGCGAGTTAAACAGAGATCCAGAACATTTATATCGTATTCTATTGAAAGATCCGCAGAAAATAGAACCGATTTTGAAATTTCGGGAATTGATAGAAAAGAATATGGAAAAAGGTCTGTTCAGAAAGTTACCGATGGTTTTTGTCGTGTCTACGCTTTTGGGATTGGCGGTTTTCCCGTTTTTGGTAGAAGTGCCCATGACGGATATTTTTTTAGAAGGGGATAAAGAAGCGTTCGACCGATTTACGGAAGAGCGTAAAAAATATATTGTTGAGATAATGAAATCGTTACTTGAACCGTAAATGTAGAGTAATATGAAAAAATTATGTATTATATGTCTGCTAGGTTTTCTGTGTTCATTTGTATTGCGAGCGCAAGACAAGATAACGATAACTCAGTGTTATGAATGGGCTCGTGCGAATTATCCGCAGATTCGGCAGTTCCGGTTAATAGAACAGGCAGAGCGGTATACGCTGTCTAATCTGTCTAAGGGTTGGTTGCCTCAGATAAAAGTTGCAGCTAATGTTACCTATCAGAGTGATGTAACAAAACTCCCGTTGGAAGATTTGGGTACTCTTGTGCCGGGATTGGAGATACCGGAAATAGATAAAGACCAGTATAAAATAACGGTGGAGATAAATCAGTCTATTTGGGATGGAGGACAAGTACATTTGTCTAAGGAACAGGCGAAAATTCGCTCGGATGCAGATAAAAAAGAGTTGGATAGCCAATTGTATAAATTACGCGAGCGGGTAAATAATCTCTACTTCGGTTCTCTACTGTATAAAGAGTTAATAAAGCAAAATTTGTTGTTACAAAATGAGTTGCAGATAAATATAGACCGTGTAGAGGCTATGATGGCTAATGGTCTGTCGAATATGGCAGATAAAGAAGAACTTGAAGTTGAATTGTTGAGTGCGAGACAAAAAGGGATAGAGTTGAAAGCTGCCGATGCGGCGTATCTGAATATGTTGGAAGCTCTTACCGGAAATTCTTCGGTAAAACAGGCGGAGATGGAAACACCGGAACTTCCGTCAACGCTTTCACATGAAATAATGCGTCCGGAGTTGCAGACCATATCTGCAAAAGAAAAGGAACTGAACATTCGAAATAAACTGTTGAATGTGGGGATAAATCCTTCTATTAGCGCATTTGTTCAAGGTGGGTACGGACGTCCCGGATTGAATATGTTGGATAATGATTTTAACGGATATTATGTTGCAGGATTGCGATTGTCGTGGAATATCGGAAATTTTTATACGATAAAAAATAGTCGTCGGATGATAAATACCAATCTAAAACAATTGGATGTAGAGCGAGAAACGTTTTTGTTCAATACCCGCTTGCAGCAAATTCAGGAGAATGAAGAGATATATAAATTGTCCGAATTAATGAAATCCGATGAGGATATTATTCGTTTGCGTACTAACATAAAAAAGGCGGCCGAAGTGAAATATGCCAATGGAGTAATTTCTGTAACCGATGTGATACGGGAGATAAATGCCGAAAATATTTCTCGTCAAGAGGCTGTTATCCATCGGGTTCAACAGCAGATGGCAATTTATAACTATATGTATATAACTAATAATTGAAAATATGAGATTGGTTTTTTGTTTAATATCGTTGGTAATGGTTTCGTTTTTGTCGTGTAGAGATAAGGGCTTTGACAAAGATGCTGCCGGTATATTTGAAGCAACGGAAGTATTGGTGTCTTCTGAGGCGCAAGGTAAAATCATGGAGTTGAATTTGGAAGAAGGAGATCTGCTTGATGCGGGTGATGTTTACGGATACGTAGACAGTACCCAGCTCTATTTGAAAAAGAGGCAATTGCTCGCCGGTATGCGTTCGGTAGACATTCGTCGTCCGGATATTCGCAAACAGATAGCGGTAATAGAGCAACAAATAGCGACAGCTCGTACAGAACAACGCCGCATGGAAAATTTGGTAAAAGCTAATGTCGGTAATCAAAAACAAGTAGATGATTTGGTAAATCAAATAGCCGTGTTGGAAAAAGAGTTGTCGGCACAACGTTCGACATTAGATAAAACCGATGAGGGTGCGGGTGCGGAAGTCGAGAATTTGCAATATCAAGTAATGCAGATAGATGACCAGTTGACCAAATGTTGTATTGTTGCGCCGCAATCAGGAGTCGTGTTGGTAAAATATGCGGAAGCGGGTGAAATAACATCTCCGGGAAAACCGCTTTTTTCAATGGCGGATGTTAGCGTGATGTATCTTCGGGCATATATTACGGCGTCACAGTTATCTCGGTTGAAGTTGGGACAAGAAGTAATAGTATATGCCGATTATGAAGAGAACGGACAGCGTGAGTATAGCGGTGTAGTTTCTTGGATTTCGGATAAAGCAGAGTTTACGCCGAAAGGGATACAAACTCGAAATGAAAGAGCAAATTCTGTGTATGCCGTAAAGATTGCCGTAAAAAATGATGGATATTTGAAAATCGGGCAGTATGGTGAAGTCGATTTCTTAATTGATGAAGAATGAACGATATACAATTGTCTCATATCAATAAAAGTTACGGCAAAATAGAGGCGGTAAAAGATATAAATCTTTCTGTTTCTCAGGGAGAAATGTTCGGACTTATCGGACCTGACGGCGCAGGAAAGACAACAATTTTCCGGATTCTGACAACATTGCTTATTCCCGATACCGGCAAGGCTTCCGTATGCGGTTATGATACGGTGCGCGATTATAAGATTATACGTAATATGGTGGGATATATGCCCGGCCGTTTTTCTCTTTACCAAGATTTGTCGATAGAAGAAAATCTGAATTTTTTCGCTACTGTTTTTAATACTACTGTAACAGAGAATTATGATTTGATAAAAGATATTTATGTTCAGATAGAACCATTTAAGAAACGGCGTGCCGGAAAACTTTCGGGTGGCATGAAACAAAAACTGGCACTCTGCTGCGCGCTTGTTCATAGACCGCGCGTTTTATTTCTTGATGAGCCGACAACGGGGGTAGACCCTGTATCGAGAAATGAATTTTGGGATATGCTCGGAAAACTTAAATCGCAGGGAATTACCATTTTCGTTTCGACACCATATATGGATGAGGCTTCCCGTTGCGACCGCATAGCATTGATTCAAAACGGAAGTATTTTATCCGTAGATACGCCGGCGAATATATCCGCTTCTTTTTCACGAATATTGTGGACAGTCAGGGCAAACGATATGTATAAGTTGTTGGCCGATTTACGTGCTTGGCCGTTGACATATTCTTGTTTCGCTTTTGGCGATAAGCATCACCTTGTATTGAAAGAAGCAACGGACAAGAAGAATTTGTATGGGTATTTACAAATGAAGGAGCACGAGAATGTTCTTATCGATACGGCCAAACCCGGAATAGAAGATTGTTTTATGGCATTATTGGGGGACAATGTAAAATGAATGTGATAGAAACAAGAGATTTGACAAAACGTTTCGGAGCTTTTACTGCGGTAGATCATATCGGGTTTGAAGTGAAAGAAGGCGAGATTTTTGGTTTTCTCGGGCGAATGGGGCGGGAAAAACTACGGCAATGCGCATGCTTTGCGGATTGTCTGTACCTACTTCGGGCGAGGCGCACGTTGCAGGATATGATGTTTATAACGAGACGGAGAAAATAAAAAAGCATATCGGGTATATGAGCCAGAAATTTTCTCTTTACGATGATTTGAAAGTTTGGGAAAATGTACGGCTTTTCGGTGGAATATACGGTTTGCCGAAACAGCAGATAATAGATAGAACCGATAAACTTTTGAAAATATTGAATTTAGAAGATCAGCGAAATGCTCTTGTCGGTTCTTTGCCGTTAGGATGGAAACAGAAACTCTCTTTCTCTATTGCAATTCTCCATGACCCGAAAATCGTGTTTTTGGATGAACCTACGGGAGGCGTCGACCCTGTAACTCGGCGGCGTTTCTGGGAACTTATTTACGATGCTGCCCGTAAAGGTATTACTGTATTTGTTACGACTCATTATATGGACGAGGCGGAATATTGCGACCGAGTTTCTATTATGGTTGACGGAAGAATAGAGGCGTTGGATACTCCCGAAAATTTGAAGTTGGCGTTTAAAACGGATAATATGGGAGATGTTTTCTATGCGTTGGCTCGTAAAGCGAAAAGAGGAGATTGAAGTATGAAACAGTTTTTATCGTTTGTACGTAAAGAGTTTTATCATATTTTTCGGGATAAGCGGACTATGATGATATTGCTGCTTATGCCGATAATTTTAATCATATTGTTCGGGTACGCCATTACAACCGAAGTCAAGCAAGTTCAAATAGCGATTTATGATCAGTCTCGTACGCCGTTGACGGAAAGAATTATCGAGCGATTGGAGGCGAATGAATATTTTTCGTTGTATAAAATGGTAAACAGTGAGGTTGAGGTGCAAGACTTGTTTCGTAAAGGAAAGGTAAAACTCGTTGTCGTTTTCCCTGCTCAGTATAAAGGGTTGTCGGATGAGTATGTACAAATTCAAACCGACGCCACAGATCCTAATGAAGCGCAACAGCTGGCAGGGTATGCAACGTCTATTATCCGATCGGAGTTGCAAAGTTCTCAGGTACAGATAAAAGAAATATCTTCTCCGGTAGTTGTTCCGGTTGTACATTTGTTATATAATCCGTTAATGAAGGGTGCGTATAATTTTGTGCCCGGTGTTATGGGATTGATTTTATTACTGATTTGCGCATTGATGACCTCTGTGGGTATAGTAAAAGAAAAAGAAACGGGGACAATGGAGATTTTGTTAGTTTCTCCCATGAAACCGATTTTTATCGTTATCGCTAAAATGGTTCCATATTTATTGCTAAGTTTTATAAATGTGATTACTATACTGTTACTCTCTCGTTTTTTATTGCAAGTTCCCATAAACGGCAGTGTTACGCTATTGATTGCTATATCGGTACTTTATTCATTAGTTTCTCTTTCGTTGGGATTGCTTATTTCAACCGTAACGAACACGCAACAGGCCGCTATGTTAATCAGCGCGGTTGTTTTGATGTTGCCGGTTGTACTATTGAGCGGTATGGTATTCCCGATTGGAAATATGCCCGATGTTTTACAATGGCTGTCTAATATAGTGCCGGCTAAGTGGTACATTGCGGCGGTACGGGATGTTATGATTAAAGGTTTGGGTGTTGAAGCTGTGGCATTGGATATAACGGTTCTTGCGGTAATGGTGATATTTTTGACAACTGTTAGTGTGAAACGGTTTAAAGTCAGAATGGAATAATTAATATATCCTTTAAAAAGAAAACGTATGTTGAAGTATTTGTTGGAAAAAGAGTTTAAGCAAATAATCAGAGACAGTTTTATTCCGAAACTGATTTTTATTGTTCCGATAGTTCAGTTGTTGGTGTTGCCTTTTGCTGCCAATTTTGAGGTGAAAAATATTAATCTGGCAGTTGTCGACCATGATCGTACACAACATACTCGTCGATTAACAGAGAAAATAATATCTTCGGGGTATTTCAATTTGACATCGGAATATTCTTCATACAGAGAAGCTCTTTCTTCAATTGAAGCTAATGTGTCGGATATTGTTTTAGAGTTTCCTCTGAATTTTACCCGGCGATTGATGACAGACGGAAAATCAAGTGTTTTGATAGCAACCAATACAGTAAACGGAACGGTGGGAGGATTGGGCAGTTCGTATTTATCGTCTATTCTTTCGGAAGAGAATATAAATACGGCGGTTCGGGTAGTTAATTATTTTAATCCGCATTTCAGTTATAAAAATTATATGGTTCCGGGTATTATCGTGTTTTTGCTGACTATTGTTGCGGGGTTTGTTTCCGCTTTGAATATCGTTCGCGAGAAAGAGATAGGTACAATAGAACAAATAAATGTAACTCCTGTTCCCAAAGGGATATTTTTGTTGGGCAAACTGATACCTTTTTGGACAATCGGTTTTATCCTTCTAACCATTAGCATGGTTGTGGCGTGGTTGGTTTACGGATTATTTCCGGTAGGGAGTTTGGGAATTATTTATCTTTTTGCCGGAGTATATTTGGTTATATTTACCGGATTCGGCCTTACAATATCTGCCGTGTCTTCAACGCAACAACAGGCTATATTGACTGCATTTTTCTTTTTAATCATATTTGCGCTGTTGAGCGGTTTGTTTACGCCTATCAGTTCTATGCCCGAATGGGCGCAAAAATTTACATTGTTTAATCCTGTGCGTTATTTTGTGGAGGTAATGCGTATGGTGTATTTAAAAGGGAGCGGATGGGCAGACCTTTGGCCGTCGTTTGTTATTCTGTTGTTATTTGCTGCTGTATTTAACGGATTGGCGTTATTGTGTTATAAAAAAAGTTCTTGATAATATCGGCCGTAAGATAACTGTTGTGGTACTATGGCTGTTTGTTTTATTGAGAAAATTATCAATATTTGGGGGTAGTTGTATCAAATTTGTTATTCTTTGAAACAAAAATTATATTGTTTCTCAGAGTATGTCGGTAGATTTGCAAGACCAAATTAATTAAATAGTACCATAACTATGCACACAAAAAAATTTCTGAGTTTTATACTTTTTGCAGTAAGTATGTATGCTTGCGGCGAGAAAGGGGTTAAGTTTTCGGTGGAACATCCATCCGATGAACAAGCGGTTATAAAAATACAAGGTCAACCGAAATATTTGTTGCTTCCGGTTGAAGAAAGAACAGGAGAGTCGAAAGTATATATGGAGGGCGAGGGGCAAAAGACGTTGCCCATTGATGTTCGTCTTGCCAAAACGAAGGTGGATTATTATGTTCCATACGAATTGAGGGGAGAGAATAATGCCGTTGTTTATATAGATAACATAGAAAAAGATGCGGTTTGTTGGAATTTTCTCAGTTTGTCCGATACGTTCGATATTGCCAATGTCGAGAAATATCGTCCGGAATACCATTTTTCTCCGGCTTACGGTTGGATGAACGATCCTAACGGCATGGTTTATTTAGATGGAGAATATCATTTGTTTTATCAGTATAATCCTTACGGGTCTATGTGGGGAAATATGCACTGGGGACATGCTGTAAGCCGCGATTTAGTATCATGGCGGCATATGCCGGTAGCTATCGCACCCGATAGCTTGGGTACGGTGTTCTCTGGCAGTGCGGTTATCGATAAAGAGAATGTTTCGGGATTCGGTAAAAATGCTATTGTCGCTTTTTATACATCGGCGGGGCGTCGACAGTCTCAAAGTATAGCATATAGTACCGATAACGGGCGAACGTTTACTAAATACGATAAGAATCCGGTAGTAACTGCCGATATTCCGGATTTTCGTGATCCGAAAGTGTTTTATCATGAGCCGTCTCAAAAATGGATTATGGTGGTTGCGT
>JAFUKV010000055.1 GCA_017467745.1 Bacteroidaceae bacterium
GTCGCCCGTGTTGGTTGCTGCCGAGTAGTCGCCCGTGTTGGTTGCTGCCGAGCAGTAGCCCGTGTTGGTTGCTGCCGAGTAGTCGCCCGTGTTGGTTGCTGCCGAGTAGTCGCCCGTGTTGGTTGCTGCCGAGTAGTAGCCCGTGTTGGTTGCTGCCGAGCAGTCGCCCGTGTTGGTTGCTGCCGAGCAGTCGCCCGTGTTGGATTCTTTATTATCTTTCCAGTTCACTTTGTCAAGAATGAATTTCAATCCCGCTTTAATCAGCCCATTTAATCCGATTTCAGCGCCAATTTTGATATGCGTGCAACTAACATTATCATTTCCTATTTTATCAAATTCTCCGCTTCCTTCAACTTCGCAATATCTATTTATTCCTAGCTCTGTTGAAGGAGCGTAATGACCCAATACATCAAATGGATTCTCACAAAAATGAAATCCTGATTCATCGTATTCAGCCTTATCCGTATCATACTCTTTGCCTACTTCATACTGAAATTCACGACAAGTTAAATCAGTGTTGAACCCTTTGTAGCCTTTTATTGTCTCTTTCATAATTATTATTATTTAATTCAATCTATGTAATTTATTATACATCTATTTAATTTTAAAAGTTACCAATCACCAGAATCGTTTACCTTTCCGCAATCTAATTTCTAAGCGTTATCCGGATTGTCAACAATCCCAATTCCATTAATACGCCATATTTCAGCCTCGTTGTCATATATGCCAACACCTATGATGCCATTTGATAGCAAAACGATATAATCCGAATCATCTGTCGGAAGCCGCTCTTTCACGCTTATCCACCCCAATTGTTTTGCCTGAAATGCAGGATCTTTTTTTTATATCATACACGCAATAGGGTTGATACATATCATTGTGTATGCTAAGGCAGCTTTCTTTTGCCGCTTCTTCTACTGTCTTTTTCATAAGTCTACCTCTTCGATTACAAACTCTATGCGTGGATTTACTTTGTCAATCAGTTTCCGTGCGTTTATCTCCATACATTGACGGTCGTTCTTTATCGCCTTGCATCCTTGTAGGCAGTCAAGTAGTATCTTGAAAGCGTTGTCAAGGTCAGGACGTAGGTTTTCGTGGTACACGTCCACCTTTATTTTAAAGAACTCTTTAATGTTCTTGTCCCGAAGTCCGCATTGAGTGTAAAATGTCTTTTCGTATTCTTTCAGCACTTTCTGTTTAGCCAAAGAGCCATGTCCGTGTAATGTAATTATCTTGTAACAGTTACTTTTGCTTGGGATTTTGCCTCTTATTATCTGTTTTTCGTATATCATATCTAAAATAATGTCAGTTGTTGGTTTTCGTTGTTCCAATTATTTATTCGCATCCAAGAGCGGAATCGAACCGCTAACCTACTGTCGAGGGGATTAGGCTTGCCTCTCCTCGCCTGTTGTGGTGGCAATTATATGCGCTGCCGTTCCTTGCTGTCGCTCTACCGTTGAGCTACTTGGCTTAAAATTATGCGGTAGTGGGACTTGCACCCACATGGTAGGTGTTTTTGCGATAGACCGAGCTTGTGTCGGTTTCTCTAAGATGTCTCGCGAGTTTCAGCTTTGGTTATTATCTGTTATCTCGGAATTTTGCACCTTACATCTTGATTAGCGTCTCTCATTGTTCCGCCATACCGCATAATATTCATTACTAATATTCATACTCTTCTCTCAGCTTCCTTATCACATCACCGCCATAGGCGTCTTTGCAACAGTCAAGGAAGAACCTTACGGAGTATTTGCGGTCAAGCGTTATACCGTGCTCATTACAGAAGTTCTGCCTGCCCAATTTGCAAGAACCTGTCAGCTTGTTGTGCTACTCGAACAACTCCTTCGCATCATCCTCCATGTCAAGGATCGGATATTTGTCTTTGAACCTCTTGATTCTTTCCTCAACAGGCAGGTTTTCTTCATACTTATCAAGGGCATCCGTATAGGCTTCCTTTGCGGTTTCACCATGTGCGAAATAATTACCAAGTTTTGCTATAAAGCATGGACTTTTTGAGAAATTCCCATTAACGATGATGCCTTTTGCTATATTTCCTTTTACGGATGTGATAATTGTAGGGATATTGTCTATAAAGTAAACAGTGTCACCGCCAAAAGTCTTTATTCCATTGCCATCGCCATAGCCATTGCCAGAGCCATCGCCATAGCCATAGCCATTGCCAGAGCCAGAGCTTACGGACAAAAACTTTTTAATATTATCTTCTAACTCTGCCATACCTTTACTTTCTCTATAACATCGTTAGCCTTATCAGTGCAAGGAATTATCTCTATCGCATCCAATATACAAATCTCATTAACATACTGCGAGAACTTGCAATTGTTAGGTTTTTTCGTTCCGTCATTCGCAATCTGTGAGATGCTTTCAGCACCATCCCAATACCACAACCTGCGGCAGTGGTTAAGTGTTACTTCTCTACCTTCTTTCTTTGCAAGTGTGCCGAAGAATACGACGCTTCTGTCACCGCGTACAATTACTTTCTTTCCATTCATTTTTATTGCTGTTTATTTGTTAAAATTGTAAGTTTTTGTCATTTGGTTCTTTGGTTCATCGCTCCCGAAGTTCATAAGTACAGACTAATCAACTATAAAATCATTCATTGTTTTCCTCCTTAATATTTTTTAGTTCATCTTTAAGCATTTCAGAAAGACAAGTGCCTCCATTGTAGAATTGCATCACATAGTTGTATGTGCCATCTGAATTGGGTGTTAATACAGAAATTTCATTATAACCTTCTTCTCTCTCATTATCTTCAATTTCCCAAAGAATACCGTTTGCTTCAACGACCTTTATAGGGTATTGTTCCTCTAACAATGCTTCTTTGTACGTGTCATTCCATTTATTAAGAGGTATATTCTGTTTTTCGCACTCTCTTTTGCACCATTCTTCAACGGTCAGACCGTCCAAATCGACTTTCTTTATTTTGCCGATATGTAATTCTGTGTAGCTCATGTTCAGTCCTCCTTTGCTTCATAAGGGTAATAGTCCATGATATTTGTTTCTGACACAGAAGTGATCTCATAGTCTGCCATTGTCTGTTTCAGTGCTGCATTGAGTTTGTCGGTCGCATCCTCCGTACTTGCAGCCTGAACGAGCATATTGGTGGACGTTTTCTTCTCCTTTCCGCTTTTCTCGTCCAACAGGATAAATGTCAGCTTGCATTTAAAATACTTATCCGCCGACGTTTCATCGCTCAAAACCAACTCACTGTAATTAGCTTGTTTGATTGTCTTTACCTCAAACTCTCCGCTGATAAACGGTGTCATTTCTTCGATGATACGTTTTTCAGCTTCTGTGAAGCTAAGCGCATCTACGAGATAGAGTTCAGTCACTCGTTTCTGCATACCGTTTTCGAGTGTTTTTTCGTAACGGATGCCGCATTCAAAATATTTGTTCATAGGTTATTCCTCCTTGTCTTTATCACGTTCCGCAATCATAGCATCGGCATATTTGTAGGCGAGTTTTGCAACTTTTTCTTCATTGGGACAACTGGTTAATATTGGAATACTTTTCCCACTGAACAACCACATTTTTATTCTTTCTATAAATGAATAGTGTTCTGATAAGGTTTTATCAAGAATCACTTTCATAGCTTCCATCGCTAAATGGTCTCGCGAAATATTGCTCTCCATAATTCTACTTATTTAATTGGTAATAACTTGTGTTTTGATTTTCTTGTTGAGTTTTTCGGGAAATCTTTAATAGGGCTTCTTGTTCGTGGAAAACATTGTCTACAATAAGGTTTATCCTGTCGCTTAACTGGCAGAATGATTCTGAAAATTCATCATCGTTCAAACTGGAAATGATAGATACGATGGCGTTTGAATTTTTTCTTATCGAATCGATGTGTTCCATTAACAGGAGCTTGATAGAGGGGTCTGTTTTCCGTAAAACGGATTGTAATTCTACCGCCACTGTTTGGAGCAAGTCGGCATATACGGGAATCTTTCTGCATAGTTTTGATGCTTGTTTCACATCTTCTGCCGGCATTTCTTTCATGATGTCTCGTACCGGTTGATTTACGCGCATGTTTTTGAGCATGTCTATTTGGTTCTGTATATTGGCTGCCAAAGAGAAGTTTTTCTTATTAACGGCTTTTCGCCATTTTCGCTCCAATTCTTTTATATTTTGCATTGCTTTTGAATCTATTTTTGTTGTTTATGAAAAGTTTTTCCCGTTCATCGGGCATTCGTCCGAAGAATCTCTTGAACCTTTCGTATAGGTAATGCGCATTGTAATTTTCGGTCGTTACGATTATTTTTGTTGTCGGGGATAGTACGGCTACTATCTTTTTTTCATCGGATTTTTTCTTTAAAATCAGATTGTCTTTATATTCTCCGTTTTGGGTTGTGTCTATTGCCATAAATTAATTGAAATATTTTTTTGTTAGAATAATTTTTTATACGCAAGCGGCAAGATTATGCTTGTTGCGGACTTGTAGAAGTCTTTTTTTATCTCGAATCCATACGCCCTACGTCCACAATTTGCAGCAGCAAGCAAGGTTGTTCCGCTTCCTGCGCAAGGGTCTATGACAACATCGCCCTTGTCTGTGAAAATTTCAATCAGATTTTCAAGAAGCGATACAGGCTTTTGTGTCGTATGAACTTTCGGGGTTTTAGTGTCCTTTTTCCACTCCATACAGTTGAATACCATGCGACCGTTATTGTTGAATTTTGGTAGCTTGTCACGGTATAGTAATACCCCATACTCACAGTTGCCTACAATACGCATATTCGCTTTCAGGACTTGTGCAGAGTAGTTTTTCCGAAAAACGATATTGATATACTTGTTCAGCCCGTATTCTTTTGCCTTGCGTATCAACTCAAATTGCTGTTCAAACTCACAGAACACAATCATGCAAGGGGATTTACCGGTCTCTTTCGGTTCTTTTATTAGCATTTTAGAACAGAAGTGCAGGAACTCGGATATGCGGAAATCGTTATCCGTGTCGAAAAAGGTTTTTCCTGCAAGCTCGCTTTCTCCGTTGGAGTTATCCCCATTGATGTACCATGATGGATTGGATCCGTAAGCATCTTTTCCTATGTTGTAGGGAATATCTGCTATAATTAATTGTGCTTTCGGTATGTTATATGTCTTGTAATTTTGGAAGTGATCATTGAATAATTGGACGTCTTTCATCGTTTAATTCTTATCTTATTCTTTCTGGTTCATACTAATCAAAAAGGCTGTTCGTCTTCATAATTTGAATGGGGTATTTGTTTCAATTCGTAAAAGAGGGTTTTATTTTTGTCAAAGCCAGCTATAAAATTGAGCATCCCTATATTTCTTCCTTTTGCAACGTCTATCAAGGCGGTTCCTTTTGTGCTGAAATTCTGATATGGTATCGGATAGTTTTTATTGTAAACTTCCGGACGATACACAAACATGACTATATCGGCCGCTTCTGCTATTTGTCCTGAATCTCTTAGTCTGTTAAGGGACGGTACAGGGTTCTGATTATCTCTATTCAGTTGGGAAAGGGCTACAATCCAAATGTCAAGATCCTTGGCCAAGTTTTTCAATCTGCGGGCAGCATCGGCCATTTGCTGTTCTTTTGAGCCGTTTTTCATGTTTACATTCAGAATTTGTAAATAGTCTATTATGGCTCCGTCTATGTCATGTTTCATTTTCATAGAGATTATTGATGAAATAATCGTTTCTATGTTCGACGTGGATCTGTCGTCAAAGAATATGCCTAATGGAGTAAGTTCGGATGATTTGTTCAACAACATCCTTACCGTATCGTCGGGCAAATGGGAATAGAGTATTTCGCTTGATGATATTCCGGAAACCATAGACAGCATTCTTGAAGCAATTTGCTCTTTTTTCATCTCCATTGAGTACATGGCTATTTTGCTTCCTGATAATGCGGCGTTTAGCATAATTGAAACAGACAGAGAGGTTTTCCCGGAACTGGTTTCTCCTGCGATAATTATCAAATCTGATTTTTGCAGGCCTCCTGTTCGTAAATCGAACTTGGAAAATCCGGTAGGTGTTCCGCTTATTTCATTGTCTGCGGAGCAATTTCTATTTATTTGATTGAACAAACCATTTATGGCGTTATCCATAGATGAAATGTTATCTGACGAATCTTTAAACATATCGTCAAGATACGTTCTTGCAGAACATGTTATGTCATAAACATCGTTGTTCAGATCTATTATCTGATTCGCTTTCTGTATAAAAAGCATGTACCCTTTTCTTCGGGAATCAAGGTCTGACAGATATGTTGCATGTTGAATCAAGTCGAAAGTGTTGCATCCTGAAATATCTACTATATCATATGCTTGGACATTTGATTTGGCTTTTCTCAATTCTTCCGTAACGGCAAGCAAATCCGGTCTGTCTCCACGCCTGAACACACTCTCTATGGCTTTATAGATTTCTTTGTGTTTATATATGTAAAAACAGTCGTCAGATAGCAGATCCTTTACTTCGTTGAACGCGTTGCGCTCGTTTATTATAGTCCCTAATACAACTCTTTCAATTTCTTCGCTATGCGGTAGCTGGATTACGTTGTCCATATTCTTTTTTCGCCCAATTCAATACTGTTCTATAAAGGTTCGTATATCGTTTACGGAGGTCTTTTCTATTCTCTATCTGTGAAACGATATAGGCTATTTCTTTACCTGAATACAATTCTTTTAGCCTGTTAAATTCTTTTTCGGAAGGCAGCTTCATGTTCTTGAAACAATATTCTGCATTTTGACATATCCAAGAAATGAAAGTTTTGTAGGCTTCATTCTCGCATGAAGAAACATCGGTTTCTTTCTTATCTACGTTAGTAGATTCTTTCTTATATTCCTTTTCCTTTTCCTTTTCCTCCGTAGTGTTCACGTCGTAATCACGCTGTGTTGACGTAGTGTTCACGTCGTAATCACGCTGTGTTGACGTAGTGTTCACGTCGTAATCACGCTGTGTTGACGTAGTGTTCACGTCGTCATTTTTCAACACTTTATTAATCAACTTCTTAACGTATTCCTTGTCTTTGCTTATGTAAGACTTGTCGTATCTCTTATCAAGGACTTGATGGCTACGGAATGTGCGGATAATGTAATAACTTTCTTCTGCAGGGCGTTTCTTGTCGCCGTCAAGAATAATAGGGATTAACATCCGGGCATCCACTAAGGCATTTAGCCACTTTTTTATTTCAGATACACGCAAGTTCTCATCATAAGGGAATATCTGGGATTTGAGTAATGTAGCATTGGCTTTTATAACTCCGTAATCATCTGCGAAATTCCAGCATCCAATAAATAACAATCGACATGGGATAGGAAGTTTGCCAACATCTTCATCTTCCCAAAATTCGGGCTTAATGGTTCGTATGCGTGCCATATTATGTCTTAATCGATATTTAGTTTTTTATTTATTGCTCTGATGACGTGAATCAAATTTATTTCATTGCTTCTTGGACATTTCGGGATATGCTCTATGTCATTGATTACTTCTTTTATTATTTTCATATTTCATTCGATTAGAATTATGGCACGTTCGTTTATAGTTTGCGTTGATTTAATCAAACCGGCTTCTCTTAACTGGTTTAACTCGTCTCGCATTTGTTTTAATAACTCGGTTTTCAGTTCGGATAATAACACATGATCCGGAACTGTATTGTTGTTTTGTTTTTCGTCCCGCAACATGCGTATAGTTTCTAATATCGGTGTCATGTTGTTTTGTTTTTTAATTTATGTATTCATCTCATTTTATGAAATTTAAATAAGAGAGCGTTTTATAACGCCCTCTTATACCAACGTTCCGATGGTGCGTACCGCATCTAATATGAAAGCCAAATGGATGTGCACCCTTCATATTCGCACATCCCTACGGGTTTGTTCCCGTCCCGGAATCGAACCGGGAATGTCCTTAAAAACAGCGGGAATGATTTTTATCAGAGGTAGTTTCTGTTGCGTTCTACCTCTATTTGTATTAACTGTAACATTCTTTCGTCTTCCGGAGCCGGAAGATAGATACCGGCTTCATTGCTCGCCCAGTTCCGGAAACGCTCGATGGCAGTTGTCATTTCTGCCGTGTCTAATTCGGACGAACTGCGCAGAATATTAATCTGACCTAAATACGGATCGTCTTTTTGCCGAATGAATGTGTCCGGATTTACGAGTTTTTTGAAATACTCTCTTTTTACATAATCAAGCGTATTGCCCGTTTCACAGCCAAAATAGGAAAGAATCAGATGCAGATAGGCGTTTTGGCTGTTTGTTCTTTTCGGCTTTTTTTCTTTCAAATCGACAACGCATCCTTTCTTGTAAAGGAAATTGCATCGTGCTTTAAATTGCTGCTTTTGCAAATCGTTAGACAGGTCGAATAACATCAGAATGGTAATGGATCTATATCTTGATTATTTTGTAATGGAGGTTGCGGCGTATAGGTTTTTCCTGTTACGGGGTGTTGATACTGTTGTGCCTCCGGTTGTTGGGATTTTTGGGATTCTTCTTGACGGGAAAGTAGCTCCAAGCTATTGACCATTAAGGACAGGCTTGCTTTGGGTGTGCCGTCCTGCAAGGAATATGCGCCGGCTTGCGGCTTTCCGCTTACGAACACCTTTGTGCCTTTGGTCAAGTATTGCGCCAGTTTGCCGTTTTCGTCAGATTTCAAGCAATCTACCCATGTGGACTTGCTTTGTTTTTGACCTTGATTGTCGAGATATCTGTCTGTATGGCAAACCGAGAAACTAAGGTAATTCCTCCCGTTTATTGTTTTTGTCTCGGCATCTTTACCCAGATTGCCGATTACTTGAAGTTGTATCATTGTCGGTTTAATTTTTCTAATTTGGTTTTTATTAATTTTTCTCCGGTCTCGTACCCTAATAAGAGGCGTTTATCCATTTCCGGGTCTCTGTAAATCCTTTCGATAAAGAGGGATTTGTCTTTGAATGACGGGTCGAAACTGATTAAATCCCACCATGTCCGGTCTAAAACGTGCATGTTCATGTGGCATTGCCAGATGTATTTGGATTCAAATTTTTCTTCTCCAAGCAATAGTTTCAGATGTGTTGTCGAATAGCTTTCATCGTCGCTGTCGCGGCTTTTTATTTCGATTCCGCCGTCACTTCCTACTAATCCGTCCGGACTTGCGCCTACATAGGCGTTATATTGAGCGAATCCTATTTGCGATACTGTGTACCCAGTTTTCATCTCATAAGCTATGCGGGCGAGATATTCGCTTTCGTTGCCATTTTGCATGGCGGCGTTCTTGTATGTTTTGGCTGTTTTTCCCGTGAACAACTCGGCAGCAATTTCACTGGTGTATGTATCTAATCCTTTTCCAGCATTGCCTATCTGTTGTGCGTGCGATGCTGTCATTTTCCCTCTGCGAAGTTCTATCCATTCGGGTGAGCCTTGTTGACAATCATAAATTATTAGTGGCATCTTCTTTTAACTTTTGTTCTACTTCTTGTGTAATGAAGTATTTATTTTTTAATGTGTTAATTGTTTCCGCTCCGGATAAGAGAAGTTGTAATACAGAATCGTAAAGCTCTGTTCCATGTTTTATTTGGAATTTATTTTCTCTAACTTCCGATATTTTGGCGATAAGGGATTTTTGATTTTTTACAAGCCCGTTCTCTTTGTTGTATATTTCTACAAGTTCGCGGTATGTTCCGGCTTTTTCAACCTGCTCGTGAACCAGTTCATCGTAATCTGTTTGGTTGAGTTTTTCGAGGTCGTAATTTTCGTTGTCGATAGTATCGAGAGCCTTTACAACATCTTTGAAATTTACAGTACAGATACGTTTTATTACCGATTTCAATACCATTCTATCTAACCAAGAATCCCATATTGATTTCATATTGGAAGTTTTCTTCATCTTCTCAATGTCGGACATATTGACGAAATCGATAAACTCTCCGGTACTGTTCTTTATGACGGCATAAGCCCCGATAATTCTTTTCTCGGTATCGAACGGGTTGCTTATCGTATGCGAATAGATGACTTTTCCGCTTTCTTTCCTGAAAGAGAAGTTATCGCCGTCATATACCAATTGCTGATCAAACTTCGTTTCCGGGTACTTGAACATCACGACATTTCTGTATGCGTGGTAATCGAATGAAAGCATAGGAGTTCCTCCTCTTGCCGTAATAGCAACAGTATCGCCGTCAATATAAAGGCCAGTATCAACAGCCTTATTCCACAAGTCTATAAATATCTGTTCCGAGCAATTATTAAACCACCAGTTGACAACTTTGCCTGATTTATCCTTTTCAGATTCAAGTTTTCTAAGGTATGACACGTAATTATCCGCTCGTACATCCTTTATTTCAGACTTTATTAGTTCGTAGTTCATAGTAAATTTATATAAGTTTATCTTGAATCTTTATAACTCCGAATACGATATAAGAGTATAACATGCCCAACAGGTTTACAACAGGGTTAAAATCACCATCGGGGGATTCTCCGTTTAATACCGCCAAAACAGGCAGACATAAAATGATGAATAAAATAAATTTCACTGTTTGCATAACTGTACGATTTTTTACTTTTATTATATTTTTAAACAGCATTAGCTTTTATGTCCCTATAAAATTGCCTTAGAATACGCTTTTTTCAATTTTTTTGTAAACAAGTATATTGAATACTGTTATTTCTATTGTGTAAGTATATTCTTTCTCGTTTACGGTTTTTATTACTTTTATCATAGCTCGTTTTTGTTTTATAGTTCCCTGCCGGAATATTCTCTACGTCCGACAGGAATATAGAAAGGGGTAAATATAGCCCTCTTGAATTTCGATTAATGCGCTAAGGAACCCCGCATGAACCCTTTGTACTTTGCGCCTACCGAGTTGGCTGCATTAATCTCCGCTCACCGCTCGACCCGTTCGCTGTCATCGCCTGTTACGGCTATTGCTACTATCGCCAAGCAGTGGAATTTTCAATACGTCAAAGACCGTAGCATTATCATTGTTAGAGTGGCGGGATTCGAACCCGCACCTTCGGACACTTCCGATATTCTGCCATTTAAACTACACTCCATCCTCCCGTCTTTCCGGAACGTCAACTTAAAAATTCAATACTATGAAAAACACACAAACAGCTTTCACAAGCCTTGTGGGATATGCGGAATCGAACCGCCACAGCCCCGTCAGCTATCCCGAATACCCTTGCGCCCTTCACGAGTTGGGGGCTAAAAGCGAAGATTTAAAAAATAAAAGTTAATTAAAACACGGCTCAAACGCTCTCATGCGTTCAAAAATATCATCCTTAAAATCATCATACCTGTTCGCACTATCGTAATCTTGAATCGTAGTTACCTCGTATGCGGATATGAAATCGTTGATGTTGGCAATACCCGCGCTCATGGCTTCGGTGTAATTACCGGACAACTCCGCCATATCCCCATTATCTAACCATACCTCGACATCCAACCTTTCAGCCTTGCCACCCGCGAAACATATAGAGTAGAAAACCCCCGCATGACACCCGTCAAACTCAGCCTCAAACGAAGTGTTAAACTTTTCCCGGTTCAAATCATCGGTACTAAAACCACTGTTGAAATTGCCTGATGCCATTAATGCCACCGCTTTTGAGCTTATTATTGTTTTCATTGTATGTGTCTTTTTTATCATAAAAAATATGTACTTCCTATATATTTATAGATACAGTAATTATAGTTATGGCAAACTATTGTAATAGTAATTGGTAGTATATCTTTATCTGGTTCATATAACCTTATTCCTTTCCAAGAACTTTTCAATGCTATTCAGTTCGTACCATATAGTTTTACCTCCATACACCGAGAAAGAAACTTCGCCCTCATTTCTCAGTTTTAACAGAAGGTTCCTGCTGCATCCGAGATAAGCCATAGCTTCGTTTGCAGAGAGCCATTTCTTTTGTACTGGCTCCAATTTCCCTGTTCGTCTTTGTCTTGGCATTGCTATATTGTTTTTTAATGGGAACCTACCATGATTAAGTTGTGGTTGCTAAATTCAAATTTTACTGTGTCTCACGGTTGGCTCCCGTAATTTTTGTATCTTTATCTCGCTAAATTCAAATTTTACTGTTATGAAACTTATTGAAATTCCTGATTTACAAGGTAAAATCCACTACATTAGTCCTTTCAACATTGCAGGTGTTACAGACCTTGACAATATGAGGAAAGTCTACCTGTCAGCTACTGTTTGCGTATCTACGATTCAAACATTGCTCACAATCGAAGAAATTCAAGAGTTGTTGAGCCAGTCGTAGGTTTCTTCAACTTCTTTAATGTCTTGGAATCTTCCACCGTCTTTGCGCAGGAGGAACAGATAAACGCTCCACTTGTGCAAGGGTTTGTTATATATATACTCGAACACTTTCGGACATTCGTATATGTTCGGATAAATATCATACACTTTCCTTTTCAGCCATTTTCTAAACAAGCGTTTCATAGGTCAGTCATTAGTTTGTACTTCTTTCCGTTAATCGTTTATTTTAATCGTGTTACTATCACGTCGTCGATGCGACCTTTGTCGGTTACATCAAATAAGAATCCTTCTTCTTTCAATCTGCTGGCCGCCACTCGTACCGCGCTTGTCTTGGCTTCTCTGATATTTATCTTCAAAAAAGAGCCAACGGGCATACTTCTGAGAGAATCTTTTAGCAAAACTTTCGTTTTTAATTTAGCCTTAACCATATTTTTTTATATATTTGCGAATTATCTAATTTTGTTATCGGTGATAATCTCTTGTATTATTATCACAATGCAAATATAGTAGTATATTTTCAACCAACAAAATAATAGTTGAAAATATACGGTTAATTAACTATTATTAATTATGAATGATTCAATAATAAAAAAAAGAATTTCACAATATCTTGATAAAAAGAGAATTAGCGATTATAGATTTGAAAAAGATTTGGGTCTATCTAAGGGTTATTGGAATAAAGCCAAGAATCCATCATCTGATATTTTAATGAAAATATGCGGTTTATATACCGATATTTCTCCAGATTGGCTACTAACAGGCGAGGGCGATATGCTAAAAGATAATAAAAATGGAAATTCCATTAATGTGTCAGGGAATAATTCCGGCATAAATGTAGCAGGAAGTACTATCCAGAGTAATGATAACATTTTAGGAAATAGTAATGTTATAGGGAACAATAACCATGTTTCCGGAAGTACAAACAATGGCGTAAATATTATTTTGCCGGAAAAAGGCTACCAAAAAATTATTAATAGTACCGGGAAGGAAACCACAATACATTTAAACAACGATGATATTTCTGCCGTTGCAAGCCTTTCTATTGAAAATATTTCCTTGAAAGAAAAAATCGAATTATTGAACCAGATGGTTGCAGATTTTCGGGAAAGATTAAAAGAGAAAGACGATATAATCAATATGTATAAAGGATTAATTAAGTAGTAGTCATAGGAAATTTAGATTAAAGTTGTGGTATAAAATTAGTGATTTTATTTTGATATTATAATAAAATGTAATTTTTTAGTGTATAAATAATTGAAATACTCGAAGGACTTTATAGTGGATATTCTGATGGTGTAGAAAATGTGGTTTCAAAATGGAAGGGAATATTCAATAATGTAGATGTGGAAATGCCCGATTCTCTCAAACAGATAAAAACAGCAGAAGATGTGATAAATTTATATCACGAGAAAGAATGGGATGAAGTGTTGAATAACAAACAATAAACAAACAAAATTATTAACTTAAAAACATAAGAGAAATGAAGAAATTATTATTTTTATTTGCAATGCTGCCAATTTTGGTGTTCACCGCTTGTTCGGATGATGATAAAGATGATGTAAAACTGACTACCGAGCAGGTTGTTGGCAAGTGGAACGTAACTTGGGCGCAGCAAGGCAATGAAAGCCTTGACATTTCAAGCGGAAGTATTTACATGAGCTTAAAGTCGGATGGCACTTACAGAACCGTAATGTTTGATGATTACTACATTGGGGAATGGAAGTTGGAAGGAAATACGGTTGTAGGAACTACCACTGACCCTATCACGGAGCGTTATACGTTTACTTCGCTTGACGGTAATAATGCTGAGATTGATTATTCTAACAGTGAGGGAGATAAGATGAAATTCAGGGCTACAAAAGTAAAGGATTCTGGTGATGAAGAAGTTAACTATGAACAAATAATAGGAACTTGGACTGAAACATCTTACACAGAAGGTGAGTATGTTTCTTCTAAAATTGAACTTTCATGGACGTTCAGATCAGACAAGACTGCAACACAAAGAATTGTGCTATATATAAACAATATTAATACGAAAGATGTGTCTGTCGATTTTACCTATGTATATAATGGGAGAGAGATAATAACAAAGCACTCTTCTGGAGAAGAAACAACTCATGAAGTTTCTATAAGCGGAAATAAAATGACACTTGGAGATGGGGAAGGTGGGTACTTCAACCTGACAAAAAAATGATAATATAATCAATGAGCATCTACCACATCGGAGAAAACGGAACTGCTAAGAAAGATAGCGGAATCGAAGAAGGAAATATTTGTCATACGTGACGAAAGGGAAGTGTCTATTGCAGAAACTTCCCTTATCCCGGACAAATGTATAAAGTCACGTGGATATTTGTTGGGAGATTACCTGCAATGCGAGATAACAGAGATAGGTAAATTGTATCTTGAACAAGGCATATATGAAAAAGAGGAAGCACTCGCAAAGGAGAAAGAAAAGGAGTTCCTTGGAAACAACGGTTTTAATAGTATAGAGGCAGAAGAGGATAAGAAAAGGAAAATGGATGCACTCATGGAAGAGAACATCCGTTTGACTAACAAGAAGCTCAAATATGAGCTGCACACACGATGGATAGCAATTATATCTTTCATTGTAAGTGTAGCGAGCATTATAGTCACTCTTCTTTCTTCGTGTCACTACACCACGCCCTGACTGCTTCGGGATAGTTTTTCGCTACGAAAGAAATGAAATCGTAAACTTTCTGCGCGCAATCTCTTTTCGAGCACCTTGTACCCGTAAAACAAGAGTTATATGGAGATGCTGCAAATGCTGCAAGTTCATCAAAGTTCCGCTCGTAATCGTCTATCGTTCGTTGCATTTCGGCGACAAACTGGATGTCTGAAAAATCGCTTTTAGTATTCAGCGACAAAGTTGATTTTTTAAATGGATTCTTCATAATTCGTTCTTTAAAATATTGTACAATCGGTTAATTTACCACTTTCCAGTTTAACACACGTGATATTCGTGCATAGATTTAATACTATTCCAAAGTATTATAGGGTGAAAAAATAGGAATACAGCAAAAAATATCATAGTTCAAACGAGATTAATTTGCAGTTATAACGGTACATTCTCGATGCGTTGCAAGCGACAATATATCTGTTTGAAGGCGCATGGAAGAACTTGAAGAGATAGCCGTGTATTCCATTCTCTTTGAACCAGTCGTTCACGGAACGTATGAAGTTTTTGGGGTCAATGTCTGTTGGTATAATGGCCTCATGCTTCAACGCCCATTTCTTGCTCACGATGGAACGTATAATATTTCTCGAATGATACAGGCTTGTATGAGTAATATCCATTATGCGTCTGTTGCTTAATCTCTCACAAGCCTTATCCTTCAACAACCGCATACGCCCCTGCCACTTCTTAGCCTTTTTAAGAGACTTCAAAGTTTTAGGGTTTTCCAAAGTATTAATTGTATCGGAGCGTTCGGATTGCTTGCTGATATGATTGAGCAAAACAGCCTCACGGATGAGAGCAATTATATCCTTCAACTTGTATTGGCATTGAACCCCGTCCTTTTCGTCTGTTTTTGCCCGGCTTGCGGTCAATGCTTTAAAGTCGTTGTGGAAATGATATGATTTTTCGGATTTAAGTGAGTTGGCTATGATTATATTGCCTTCTCTTCTTAAATATCCGTATTTGATTCCATTCTTTATGATACGGCACATTCTCGCAGAGCCAATTCCGAAAATCTCCTTGCACCGTTTTACGGTTGCACCTTTGATTCTTGAATTAACAAAGGTCAGTTTTACCATCATAGCAAATGCAAGCGATTCCACCATTTCCTTAGAACTGACAGCTTCGCTTGCAAAGTTGATTGATAAATATAACCGTTGTCGTACCATATACAAAAGAAAAATCCCGCATAATAGGTACGAGCTACTATCGGGATTTTTAATATATTATCCTCTTACGAGGTAACACATCCAACATTTATTGTGCAACTCGTACTTGTCACGTCAGCAAAGATGGAATGTTTTCGTAAAACGGCAAAATCTGTTTAACATATCATTACATATAAACAGGGAGATGTAAAATTAATAATTCATTGTTAATCAAATTGTTATATTTATCAATAATTATGATTCCCAAGACTATGGATTTGCACAATATGATTTTATAATAAGCTTATTATTAGATTGTTAAACTTATATACATCTGCCTAAACTCGCGACCTCTTTTCTGTTTATGTGCAAATTTTGTACAAACTAAAATTTAATAATTGAACAACATATTGATAATCATTTTATTATTGTTTATTTAATCCTGTCTGTCACGCAGGGGGTCGCGGGTTCGAGTCCCGTCCATACCGCA
>JAFUKV010000056.1 GCA_017467745.1 Bacteroidaceae bacterium
GTGGGAGGTAGCGATAATGCTTCTTTTGCCCGAAAGGATATTCCTATTATTTGGTATCATACTAACGGACACCCTGATTATCATAAACCATCTGACCATGCCGATAAGATAAACTATACTAAAGCCGTTGATATTATAAAATCGGCATACCTGAATTTATGGAATATGGCGAATGAGAAAACTTTTCGATAGAAAGTTTTGATCAGATAAAATCGCAACGTTTTATAAAGTATAAGATGTTTGTGTTTTTTAACAAATAACAAGGTGATGTTGATTGTTATTCACTATCTTTGTATTTGTTTACGATGAACCTTAATTATGAAGAAAAGTTTGCTATCTCTTGCCTTCGGAGGATTTGGCTTGGGGATGACGGAATTTGTCATGATGGGCATTTTGCCGGATATTGCCAAAGAACTGAATATCACGATTTCGGAAGCTGCGCATTTTATCTTTGCTTATGCGATGGGAGTCGGTGGAGGAGCATTGCTGCTCATACTTTCTTCGCGGATAAAGTTCCCTAAACATATTTTATTGGCATTTATGGCTTTATTTACCGTGTTCAATTCTTTGTCTTCTTTGGCTAACGGTTACTTGTGGATGTCGATTATTCGTTTTTTTGCCGGGTTTTCTTTTGGGGTATATTTCGGTGTGGGCGTGGTTGTTGCTATGCGTATAGTGGGACAGGAAAAAGCCGTTCAGGCTATTTTTATCATGCTTGCCGGGTTAATGGTGGTTAACTTGGCCGGTGTTCCGTTCGGTAACTATATAAGCGATGTGTTTTCTTGGCGATATACTTTTGTATCGATTGGTTTGTGGGGCGTAATAGTTCTCTACTTTCTATATAAGTGGATTCCTGATTTGGAAGAAACGGAAAATAACGACTTTAAACGGAAATCTTCTTCTTTGAAATCTTTTTCTCCATGGGTGTTGATGTTAGTCACAACAGTAGTTTATTTATTGGGCATAGTTATTTCTCTTCGTTTGTAGTGGAATATGTACGAAATAAATTTGTTTGGAAGAAAGGTTATAATTAGATGCGGGTTATTTTTTACTCTTTATCGGAAGTTTCGGAAACATCTTTCTGAAACGGATTAAGTGCACTGTAATATTACTTCCTGCAATCACAAAAGTAACAGCTATGATTATCAGTGTCAATCCGATGCTTTCTCTAAACGTTAGCGTTTCGCCGAATACGGTTATTCCGAAAAAAATAGCAGTAACAGGTTCTAATGCGCCAAGTATGGCGGTGGGTGTAGATCCGATGTATTGAATGGCTCCGGTTGTACATACAAAAGAGATAGCGGTAGGGAAAACGGCTAATGCCAATAGATTGCCCCATAAATACCATTCGGATGGAAGATAAAGGTTTTTGTTAAGGTACAGGCGAGTTATGAACAAAGTCAAACCGAAAAGCAGTACATAAAAAGTTATTTTAAGAGTCGCTATATTTTTTAAAGAACTTTGATTGACACCAACAAGATATATTGCGTACGAAAGGGACGAAACGAATACTAATATAGTGCCCGTAAGACTTAGTGTTGTACCGTCGCTGTTTTTGTATAACAACCCGATACCTCCTAATGCCAGTAAAATACACAAACCGGTTTGTAATGTCAATTTTTCTTTGAATACGAGAGCCATGATTAAGGCTACCATAATAGGGTAAACAAAAAGCAGAGTAGAAGCTATGCCGGCATCCATATAATTGTAACTTTGGAATAGGGCAAGCGATGAGAGTGCTACTAATAGGCCTAAAACAGCCAAAGGGAGAATTTCTTTTTTATTTATTTGAAAATTTCGTCTTCTGGCTTTAAGCATGATTCCCAATAAAGGGATAGCAAATAGATACCTGAAAAATAGAACGGAATCGGGATTCATCCCCGCTTTGTACAACGGTAGCGCAAATAATGGGTTCATGCCGTATGTAGCGGCAGCAATCGTTCCTAAAATATATCCTTTGGCCTTTACATTCATGTCTGTTGAAATTTTGACCGCAAAAATACGAAAAGAACGGTTGAGAAACTTCGGTTTTATACTTTATTATATTTCCGTCGGTTTGCGTTGGAAAGTGTGCCTCGAAAATCGGGCTTTTGCGGGGTTTGTCGTTGAATTATCAAAACTTTATCGCTGATATTTTTTTAATATTTGTTTCTTCTATTGATCTACATAAAGATATTAAATATAAACGAAGTTTCTGCATTGGTAATTGAGGAAAGTACCGACAAAAAATAAGAGATACAAACAGTATCTCTTATTTTCAATGATATGATAATTGTTTATTTGGTTGCTTTTATTACGAAACCTCCGCCCGGCGCTAAATGTATCTTACATTTTTTATCAGTAGGAATTGCTA
>JAFUKV010000057.1 GCA_017467745.1 Bacteroidaceae bacterium
AATAGACAAAGGAGCAATAATCGGACATGATTGCAAAATATGGCATTTTTCCCATATAATGACCGACGCTGTACTGGGATCGTCATGCAACATCGGGCAAAATGTAATGATTGCCTCCGGTGTAAAACTCGGCAATAATGTAAAAGTACAGAACAATGTATCTATATATTCAGGAATGATATGTGAAGACGATGTTTTTTTAGGCCCGTCATGTGTATTCACAAACATTAAAAACCCGAGAAGCGAAATACCTCGCCGAGACCAATACGTAACCACTATTGTAAAGAAAGGCGCTACCATAGGCGCCAATGCCACTATTCTTTGCGGGATAGAAATAGGAAAATACGCTTTTGTTGGTGCTGGATCAGTTGTTACCAAATCTGTACCCGATTACGCTCTCGTTGTAGGTGCACCCGCCCGACAGATAGGCTGGATGAGCCGTTGCGGACAAAGATTGCAATTCGATGAAAAAGATATGGCCGTATGCAGCGAATCCGGACAAATATATCATAAAAGAAACGAAAAAGAGATTTATGCAGTACTCTGAAAATATTATATATAAACGGCTAAAAAGCCACGAGGCCTCTTTAGCTGTCATTGGATTAGGATATGTCGGGTTACCCGTATCTCTTGCATTCGCCGAACATTTCAATGTTATAGGTTATGACATTGATTTGCATCGCATTGAAGAACTGCAGAAAACATACGGAGCCGACCGCAAAAGCATTACGTTTACATCTTCTGAAAAAGATTTGAATAAAGCGTCATTTTTTATAATAACCATCCCTACACCTATCGACAGCAAAAAAAATCCCGATTTAACTTTGTTATTCAACGCAACGAAAACAATTGCAAAATACATAAAGCCGGGAGACTATATAGTGTATGAGTCTACGGTTTACCCCGGATGTACCGAAAACGAATGTGTACCTATTTTAGAAAAATATTCTAACTTAAAACTCGGTAAAGATTTTAATGTTGGATATTCGCCAGAACGAATAAATCCTAACGACAGCATTCACTCATTCTCCAATACAACTAAAATTGTTGCGGCAAACAATACTATCGCACAAAAAAACATCTCGATGGTATACGCTTCGGCTATCAATTCCAACATATATGAAGTATCAAGTATTAAAGTTGCTGAATCTTCAAAAATGCTTGAAAATGCACAACGTAATGTGAATATCGCTCTTATGAATGAGTTTTCCATACTATTTTCACACATGAAAATAGATATATCCGAAGTTATTGAAGCGGCTTCTACTAAGTGGAATTTTAATCAATACCGGCCGGGATTAGTCGGAGGGCATTGCATACCGGTAGACCCCTATTATATGTTATCACAGGCAACGACATTGGGCATTGATATGCCTGTACTACAATCAAGTTGCTTTATCAATGACGGTATGGCGGAATACATAGTACAATCACTATATAATATTCTTTCCGAAACAGATAAAAAAGCGAATAATATACGAGCCTTACTAATGGGTATTACATACAAAGAAAACATTGATGACATACGGAATTCTATGGCTGTAACCATTTATGAACTCTTGAAGAATAAATCAATAAACGTCGATGTTACAGACCCTTACGCTAATCCGGACAAAGTATTCGATATGTACGGAATAACACTGTCAGAAAAGCCCGAATCTCTTTACAATCTCATAATAGTTACTACCGCTCATAACACCTATACAAACCTTAATGAAAACTATTTTCGCTCCATTTCCGACGATAATGCCGTATTGGCAGATCTTAGAGGGCTTTACAAAGGCAAAATAACTACCATGAAATATTGGAGTCTATAAATGGACTCTATATTAAAATGCATATTCTAACAAATACGCTACTTATGTAGCGCCACATTTTTAGAAAGATAATTAAGAAGTATTTGCGCCTGATTTTGACGTGTATATTGCCGTATTTTTCCCCAATCGCGCGGTAATACTTCTTTATTTTTCCAAATTGAATAACATCGAAGTATCATTTTCTTTATACCTGCAATATCCGCTTCATCAACAACAAATCCGGATTTGGTCTCATTCAATAACGCCCCTACTACATCTTGCGGGTCGCACAATGCCAATATGGGTTTATTAGTTGCAAGATAATCGAACAACTTTCCGGTATATACGCCTTTCCGACCTATTGGATGGACCACTACCAAAACATCTGCTTCTAACGACATTGCGATAGCCTTGGAATGAGGAACCTCGCCTATTTGCAAAACATTCGACACAATATTATCGGGAATCGTTATTTTTATAAGATTTCCAATAATATTTAT
>JAFUKV010000058.1 GCA_017467745.1 Bacteroidaceae bacterium
CAATGGCAATAGCTTCTATTTTGTATGTTTTTACCAACTGAATTAGTTTATGGGCTGCATTTTTTTTATCCGATTGCGGCGGGTGGGGGAAAATCGTTTCATTATATAATAGATTGCCTTGATTATCTAAACAAACTATCTTGCAACCGGTACGATATCCCGGATCTATACCCAATATTCGTTTCTGTCCTAATGGCGGAGCCATTAACAGTTGTCTGAGGTTTTCAGCGAATATGCGAATCGCTTCCGTATCGGCTTTTTCTTTCGATAAATTATTGAATTCTGTTTCGATAGAAGGCTTTATTAAGCGTTTGTAAGCGTCTTTTACGGCTTCGGCTACCAAGAGGCCGGTTTCATAATTGTTTCTGACGAAGATTTTTTGTAGTCTTTCTATGCAGATGTCTGCGTCCGGTTCGATAGAAACTCTTAGAAAGCCCTCTTTTTCTCCTCGTCGCATAGCTAATAACCGATGCGAAGAACAGCGTTTTAAAGGTTCGTTCCAGTCGAAATAATCACGGAATTTATTGCCTTCTTCCTCTTTACCTTTTATTACTTTGGATGAGATAATTGCGTTACGATCAAAAATGTTTCGTATTATGTTTCTGGCCTTTTCATTTTCGTTAATCTGTTCGGCAATAATGTCGCATGCTCCTTTCAAAGCTTCTTCGGCATTGCGTATATCTCCTTTTATATAAGTAGCGATTTGGTGAGAGGGGATGGTTTTGTCTTGTTGCCGGAAAATCCGTGTGGCTAACGGTTCTAAACCTTGTTGTCGGGCTATTTCCGCTCGTGTGCGTCGTTTGGGTTTATATGGTAAATAAATGTCTTCCAGTTCAGTCGGATTCCAGCATGATTCAATGCGAGTTTTAAGTTCGTCTGACATTTTTCCGGCTTCTTCAATAGTCGACAATATGGTATCTTTTCGCTTTTTTATTTCACCAAGTTTTTCGGCTTGTGTATTGATGTCGGCAATTTCTACTTCATTCAGTCCTCCGGTAATCTCTTTTCTGTATCGGCTTATAAAAGGGATAGTACAGCCTTGTTCTAATAAAAGCAATGTGTTTTCTATCTGTTTTTCGTTTATGTTGAGAGCCTCAGAAATGAGCCGTCCGAATATTTTTTCCATACAATATTAGTATTTCTTCTGCACAGTTTGTTTATTTTCATAAAATCTGAAATCAAAGGTACGAAAAAGATGAATTAAATTAAAATCTTAAAGTCGGAACAAGGCTCTCCAAATATAACCGTAGTATAGTATATAAAAGATTCTTTCGTTATGTTTTATTAACTTTATAATGTCTCATATATTTTTAAAAGCCTATATATTTGCTTCCAAATATGAAAATAGCTTCCAAATATGGAAAACACAAAAATCGATATAAGTGTAGAAGAGTCGTATAAAGTGCCGAATTTAGAGAAAGGGATAGCCGTGCTGGAATTGCTTTCGTTTGTGGGCGCGGGAATGACTTTGCAAGAAATAAAGGTAGAACTTGAAATATCGCAGACTACCGCTTATCGTATTTTAAATACATTGGTACGTCGCGGATACCTTCTCTACAATGAAACTTCTAAAAAGTACAGATTATCTCGTAAAATGCTGACCGTAGGTTTTCGTGCCGTGCAAGAGCATAATTTGTTGGAGTTGGTGTTGCCTCGTTTGCGCCAGTTGCGCGATAAGGTAAAAGAAACGGTATGTTTCGGTGTGTTAGGAGCTGAAAAGGCTTTATTTATAGAGCAGGCTATCGGTACGCATCCGTTTTGTTTTGTTCTTTCTCCCGGTAAGGTAATTGATTTGCATTGTTCCGCTCCCGGAAAAGCGATGATGGCTTATTTGCCCGCTAATATTCGGGATGCTTATTTGTCGAAAATGGATTATAAGATTTATAATGCCAATACCATAACTAACGAAAAAGATTATTTGGACGAACTTGCCAAAGTACGTTTAAAAGGGTATGCCGTCGATAATGAAGAAGAGATGGGAGGCGTAATTTGTATAGGAGCTCCGATTATGAATTTTCACGGCTATCCTTGTGGCAGTATATGGATTTCCGGACCGAAAGACCGTTTGCCCGAAGAGTCTATTATTATGTATGCCGAGTGCATTATGCAGGCGGCGGAAGAGGTTTCGTTTGAGATGGGATATACGAAAGATTAGATACTATTAAAAATGAATCGAACATGAATACACGTAGTTATATAAAGAGATGGGGGCTTTTTGTCATATTGATGGCTGTTGTGTTTCCGGTCGCTATGTCTCAACAAAATGCGGAAACATCGCCTTTGTATGTTACCGGAATTGGCCGGACAGATGCCGGAGGCTTCGTTGTAACGGAAAAAGGGCTTAAACAAGCTGTTCTATATTCTCCTGAATGTAAGATAGAAAAAAAATGGGAATTAGACGATATTCCTACCGGTGTAGCGGTAAAAGGAGATAAAGTTTTTATCACTACTTTCGGGGACAAGCAAGGAAGTGTGCATTTCTTGGATTTGTCTACCGGAAAAATAGAACATACTCTTGTAACAGGGTCGGGGGCGAATGCTCCTATTGTGAATGCCGAAGGCGATAAATTATATGTTTTGAATCGTTTTCAGGGAACGGTATCGGAGGTGGAAATATCTAATCCGGATAAAATAAGAACCGTTTCTGTATTGAGAGAACCGCGCGGAGCGGCTTTTGATATGTCCGGAAAATATCTGTTTGTGGCAAATTTTTTGCCGCAGCAACGTGCCGATGTAGATACGGTTGCAGCTTGTGTTTCGGTAATAGATATTGATTCGTTTAAAAAGATAAAAGATATACAGCTCTATAATGGCAGTAACGCATTGAGAGGTATTTGCACATCGCACGATGGTAAATATATTTTCGTAACGCATAATTTAGGGCGTTTTCAAGTTCCGACCAGTCAATTACAGCAAGGTTGGATGAATACCAGTGCGATGAGCGTGATAGATGCCTCTTCATTAGAATATTTAGGGGCGGTACTTTTAGATGAGGCCGAACGAGGAGCTGCCGGAATTTGGGGCATAGTTTCTACTCCGGATAAATTGCTGATAACCCATTCGGGAACACACGAAGTCAGTGTGATTGATTATCCTGCATTTTTGAAAAAATTTGAGCGATATACCGATAAATCGAAACTGTCGTACGATTTAATGTTTATGAACGGTTTGCGCGAACGTGTTTCATTGGTCGGAAACGGACCTCGTGATTTTGTGGTGTCTGGTAATAATGTAATTATCCCTACTTATTTCTCTGATACGCTGAATATCGTTTCTTTGGCCGATAATAGCGTGTCAATCGAGGCTATGCAGCCGAAACGGATAGAAAGTCGCATACATAATGGCGAAAAATATTTCAATGATGCTGTTCATTGTTTTCAAAGTTGGCAATCATGTAACGGCTGTCATCCGGGAGATGCCCGAACAGATGGAATGAACTGGGATTTGATGAATGATGGTATAGGTAATTCTAAAAATTGCAAGAGTATGCTGTACGCGCATGTTACGCCACCTTGTATGATTTCAGGTATTAGGGCTGATGCCGAAGCTGCTGTACGTGCTGGATATAAGTTGATACAGTTTACCGATCTTCCGGAAGATTTTGCTTGTTGTGTCGATGAATATTTAAAATCGTTGAAACCTGTTCCCAGTCCGTATTTGGTAAATGGGGAACTGAGCGAAAAAGCGAAAAGAGGCCGTAAGGTATTTGAGAAGATGGAATGTGATAAATGTCATTCCGGTCCTTATTATACAGATATGTCTATGCACCGGATAGGAGAAGACGTAGAGTTTGAAACAGGTTGGGATACGCCTACTTTAATAGAAGTTTGGCGTACGGCGCCTTATCTGTTCGATGGTCGGGCTGCTACAATCGAAGATATGCTTGACATACACAAGCATGGATTAAATAAGAAAAAAATATCGAAAAAAGAATTGGACGAGTTGGCGGAATACGTCAAATCGCTTTGATATAGAGGAAAGAAGAGAGATGAGAAATGTACGAACTAAATATGTTCATGCTGCGGAAAACGCCGATTTTTCCGTTATGGTAACAGAATTGCTTTCTGCTTATCGTCCGCAGGGCATACCGGTTAGGATGGTTTTTTTCGGATCTCCCGAAAGTAACGTCTCCTTTTGCCAGCAAAAAGAGCGGATATGTACAGGGATAAGTCAAAAGTATGGAGAGCACTCTCCGGTTGTATCGTATATAGCGCAGACTCCGCTCGACGGGAGTGGAATGGTACTTGAAGTTCATGAAATTCTTCCGGAAGCGGGAGACCGTTTAGAGTATAAACGATTTGAAAATATTCCTTACATCGTGTTGAGCGGGAAAGAGGGTGATTTATTGTTTCTGGGTGCAGTTTCAGGAGCAGATATAGATGCATCTGTGCAGCGACAGTCCGAAGAAATATTTACGAAAATACAAAAAGTTCTGCAAGCAGAAAATATGCCGGTGAATGCGATTGTCAGGCAGTGGAATTATTTAGAGCGAATTACCGGTTTTGAAGGAGATATACAACGTTATCAGGCATTCAATGATGCGCGTTCCGTATTTTACGAGCAAACGGAATGGGAGTGCGGTTACCCTTCCGCCACAGGGATAGGTACAAGTTTCGGAGGCGTACAGGTTGAATTGCAGGCTTTTCTTCCGAAACAGGACGGAAAAATGCCGGTTGCATTGGATAATCATTTGCAAATAGCGGCTCATGCCTATTCGCAACAAGTTTTGTTGGGTCAAAAGAATAGTGGTCTAAAAATGAAAACTACTCCGAAGTTTGAACGGGCGAAGTTGGTATTTACTCCGATAGAAAAGATAATTTATATTTCCGGTACAGCTGCTATACGGGGAGAATTGAGCTTAATTGACTCGGATATTCAGAGTCAGACATTGGCCACGTTAGAAAATATAGAGTATCTTATTTCGGCAGAGTCTCAGCTTAAAGCCGGTATGCAAGACGGGAATGACGCACGGATAGAGAGTTTCCGCATATATGTAAAGCATATTTCAGATATGGAAAAGTGTAAAGCTGTGGTTTCTCAACGATATCTCGATGTCCCGGTTATTTATGTAAAGGCCGATATTTGCCGGGATGAATTGTTGGTAGAGATAGAAGGTGTCGCATTATCGAAGATTAATTAAATAAAATAATAAATGAAAATAAAAGTATTAAAAATAGCGTTGGTTGCAGTTGCCGCTGTTTTTGCGGCGGGTTGCTGTGGTAATGCTGAGAATGTAAAAAACACAGAAGTTATGAAAGAAAAAGAACCTTACAAGAAAAAGTACACGAATGCCGATTTTTATAAGGACGGCGTGTTTCAACAAGATGTTGCGAAAAAAGCATTTTATGACATGTTCGAGTATTATGGTTATCCCATTACTCCATTATTAGAAAAAGATGCTTGGTATACAGATTTCGGTTTAGGCGATTTTGAAAATTGCGGTATGGGAGGTATTTTCTGGGTTAATGACTCTGTAAACGGGTATTTCTCTCATGATATTTATCTGCTTCCGGGACAAATGATACCCGAACACTCGCATGTAAAAACTACTTTTCCTGCTAAAATGGAAAGTTGGATGGTACAGCACGGAAGTTGTTACAACTTTACGGAACTGGGTGAGCCGAAAGCGGATGCAGATCAAATCATACCGGTCTCTCAGTTACCTACTACCATCTCTAAAAACTATGTGATGCAAAACATCGGAGAAGTAATTCACTTAGGAAAAATCGGCTCATGGCATTTCTTGAAAGCGTGCGAACAAGGAGCCATTGTACATGAATTTGCCAACTATCACGATGGCGCAGGATTACGTTTTACTAACCCCAAAGCTAATTTATAAAGAATATGAGAACTTTAAATCATTACGGTATACCTACCGATATAAAAAAGGAGGGTGAAGTATATAGCCCTGATATGAAATTACACATGACCGATTTTAATAGCAGCCCTAACAGAATAGAGTTTCTTCGTTTCGATGCAGACTCTCAAATGCCTGAATTGCTGAAAACCCATGCGCACATCGCTTATGTAGTTGATGATATTGATGCGGAAATGACGGGTAAGCCGGTTGTGTTACCTAAAACAGTTTTGTCAGACGAGTTGACCATTGCTTTTATCGAAGAAGAAGGAATAGCCATCGAACTGATGCAATTTACCAAATAAATAGAAGTGTAACCTTGATATTCAGAGTAAGATATGAAAACGAAATTTATCAACGAAACAGACAATATAACGAGTGAATTGCTTGAAGGTTATGTGGCCGCATACAGAGATAAAGTGAAATTAGGTGCTGAAAATATCGTTGTTCGTGCTCAACCTAAGTGCGATTCGAAAGTAGCGATTGTAACATTAGGCGGTTCCGGTCATGAACCGGCTTTAAGCGGTTTTGTAGGTGAAGGTATGTTAGATTGTTCGGTTGTGGGCGATATATTTGCCGCTCCCGGAGCTCAGCGTCTTTTTCAAGCGTTGCAAATGTTTAAACGCGATGCCGGAATCTTATTGGTAGTATTGAACCATTCAGGCGACATTATGAGTGCCAATATGGCAACGCAGTTGGCTGAGCGTGCCGGAATTAAAGTGAAAAAGTTAATTACTCACGACGATATTAGTGCGGGGTTAGATGCGCCTGACGATGATCGTCGCGGGTTGGCAGGGTGTATTCCGCTATATAAAATTGTAGGGGCGGCTGCCGAAGAAGGTAAATCGCTGGATGAGATATATGAAATAGGAGAGCGATTTAACCGTCAGGTTGCAACATTGGCAGTGGCGATGCGTAGTTGCACGCATCCGCAAAACGGAGCGGTGATTTCGTCGTTGGCCGAAGGCGAGATAGAAATCGGAATGGGACAGCACGGCGAAGGCGGCGGCGGACGTCAAATGTTGGTTTCTGCCGATGATACTGCCTCTCAAATGGTTGCGTTGTTGATGAAGAAACTGTCATTGACAAGTGGTGATAAAGTTGCCTTGTATATCAATGGAGTGGGAGCTACTACGCATATGGAGTTAAATATCGTTTTCCGTAAAACGGCTCAGATACTACAAGATGCCGGTATTGAGATAATGGATTCGCGTATTGGAGAAATGCTTACTGTTCAAGAACAAGCTGGATTCCAGATGATTTTGGCGAAAGTCGACGCAGACCATATCGGCTATTTAAAAAATAGCATGTCTGACGCTCCTTATTGGACGGTTATCGGTAAAAAATAATACGGTTTCTAAAAGTAGCCGTTTGCTGTTTTGTTCAAACGGTTACTTAATCAAATAAGTATATGGAAAATTTGACGATTCAGGATTTTAAGAAAATGCTTTCCGCAGCATTAGAGCAAGTGAAACAGCGGGAAGACGAGTTCTCGAAATTAGATGCCGTAATTGGCGATGGCGATCATGGAACAGCTATCGTGCAAGCGTTGACTTCTGTTGTGGAAGCTGCGGAGAAAGGGTCGGAATTTAAAACGATGTTGAATGATATCGGGTTTAATGTAATGTTGCAAACCAGCGGTTCTACCAGTACATTGATAGGTGCTTTGTTTCTTGGTATGAGTGATGCGGCGCAGGGAGATTCGTTGACAGTTTCTCAGGTAAAAGAGATGTTCAAAGGCGGCCTTGCGAATGTGCAGAAGCAAACCAAAGCGCAGGTAGGAGATAAAACAATGATGGACGCGCTTGTTCCGGCCGTACAGGCAATGGAGGCCTGTGATACGGAAGATGTGCGGCAACTGTTCGGTTGCGCTGCTCAGGCGGCGTTGAAAGGCGCTGCCGATACGGTGAATATGAAAGCGAATTTTGGACGTGCCCGTAATTATGGTGAACGCTCTATCGGTTATACCGATTCGGGGGCATCGTCGTGGGCGTGTATGTTTGAGTCGTTTGCAAATGTTTTATAATCAATAAATTATTATTATGGCTGATGCTGATGGAATTTTAGAAAATAAAGATAAAGATTACGGAATAGGTATACCGGTAAAAAATCAAGCGTTTTTTTTGAAGGGATTGGATAATTGCGATTGGGGCATAAAAAACCGCATGTCTCGTATTTTTAATCCCAAAACCGGTCGTACCGTTATGTTGGCTTTCGATCATGGGTATATTATGGGACCTACTTCCGGATTGGAACGTTTGGATCTCTCTATCGTTCCATTGATTGAGTATGCCGATTCTTTAATGTGTACGCGCGGAGCTTTACGTTCGGTAGTGCCGCCTACATCCGATAAGCCGGTTTGTCTTCGGTATTCTGCCGGATCTTCCGTTTTAACAGAGCTTAATAACGAATGTATTTTGGATATTCAGGATGCCGTTCGATTGAATGCCTCCGCATTAGCCGTCATGGTTTCTATCGGAGATACATTTGAGGCGAAAACCGTTGAGAATCTGGTTAGAACTGCTGATTATGGCTATAAATACGGGATCCCTACTATGGGAGTAACGGCCGTAGGAAAGCAAATGGTTCGGGATGCCCGTTATTTTTCGGCGGCTTCACGTATTTGCGCAGAAAACGGCGCTACATTGGTAAAAACGTACTATTGTGACGGTTTTGCCAAAGTAGTGAATTCGTGTCCTGTACCTATCGTAATTGCCGGTGGGAAAAAACTTCCCGAAAAGGAGGCGTTAGAGTTGTGTTATAAAGCTATAAGCGAAGGCGCTTCGGGTGTAGATATGGGGCGTAATGTCTTTCAGAGTGAAAATCCTGTTGCGATGATACAAGCCGTGAAAGCGGTTGTGCACGACAATCTTACGCCGGAACAGGCTTTTGAGATGTTTAATGATTTGAAAAAATAGAGCAGACCGGAAAAGGGACGGATTCACATCGTGTCCGTTCCTTTCAATCCGGCATAAATGTATTGAGATGAAAAGTATCTTATTGTATGGATTAATTTGTTTTACCTTTTTTCCGGTTATGGTAAAGGCGAAGTCTTCGTCGCGTTATTTATTGATCGGAGGTTCTGGAAACAACAAAGTTTCTATTATCGATAAGAAAAACTTGCAAGAGTTATGGAGCTATTCCTTAGAAGAGGGGACAGAATGTAATAGCGTGGATATTACAGCTTCCGGAGAAATTTTGATAGCTTATCGCAATGGGGCTAAATTAGTCGACCCTGAAAATAATACGGTTATCTGGGATATGAAGGCTCCCGGTAAAAATGAACTATCTGCGGCTTCGGTGTTGCCTGACGGTGGTTTTTTATTAGCGTGGAGCGGGCATCCTGCCGAAATAATGGAATTGGATGTAAATGGAAAAACTCAGAAGAAAACGGTTGTCGATACAGAAATTGAACATTTGCATGGGCAATTTCGGCAAATTATAAAGTCCCGAAAAGGGAATTACTTGGTTCCTTTAATGGGAAAAGGTATTTTGGTGGAGATAAATAGTAAAGGCGAAATTTTATCTACGGTAAAAACCGGCGGAAATCCTTTTTCTGCATTGGAATTGAAAGACGGCACTATTATTGTTCCGTGTGGAGATGCACATTGTATTAAATGGTACAATAAAGGTAACGAAATACAGTCGTTGAAAGGAAAAGACATATCGGGAATTTCCTTGCAATTTGTAGCGGAGGTAGCGATATGCGGAAATGGAAATTTATTGGTATGTAATTGGTTAGGGCATGGCAGCGATAAGAATCAACCGTTGGTTGTAGAACTCGATGCGTATAACCGTCCTGTGTGGATGTTGCCGTCCGATAAAGGAATAGGCAGTATTTCTACTGTAAAAGAGATAAAAGAGAAAGTATTGAAACAAAAAAATATATTACGCTGATGGTAAAACATATTTGGATGTATTTCTTAATGGCTGCATGCAGTTTGTCGGCGCAGACGGTAGATGTAGTAGATTATATCCGTCCCATTGTAGGGGCTTCTACGTCTACCGATGCGGCTAAAAGCGGACATGGGTTGGGTAAAACATTTCCCGGTAGCGCCACACCTTTCGGGTTGGTGCAACTAAGTCCGGATACAGAGACTTCCGGCGATAACGGGCCGGGTTATTCATGGCATCATAAAACGATTGAAGGTTTTAGCTTTATACACATGAGCGGTATAGGGTGGTACGGAGATTTCGGTAATTTTTTGGTAACTCCTTCTACGGGAACTTTGCATGTGTGGAAAGGCCGGTCAGATAATCCTGAACAGGGGTATTGTTCACGTTATTCGCACGATACGGAAGTGGCGGAAGCCGGATATTATGCGGTAAATCTGGATGATTATGATGTTCGGGTAGAGTTGTCGTCTATGCCGCGCGCTGGAATTATGCGGATGACCTATCCCAAAAGCGATACATCTCGTATTCAAATAGATTTAGCTCGCCGTATCGGCGGTACTTCATCCGAACAATATATCCGTAAGGTAGACGATCATACTCTTGCCGGATGGATGAAGTGTACGCCTGACGGAGGAGGTTGGGGACATGGAGCCGGTAATGTAAGCTATACGGTCTATTTTTATTGTCAGTTAGATAAGCCATTGAAAAATATCGGTATATGGAGTGCCGATATTCCGGATAACATGAATAGACAAGGCGGTGATGCGGTTAACAAGCCAGAGTATCAGCAGTTGATAAAAAACGCGAAAATTTTTAGAAGTGTTTCGGAAGCGCAAGGCAAACATATCGGCTTTTTTGTAGAGTTTCCCAC